>NZ_BDLP01000016.1:0-31343 GCF_001950415.1 Roseomonas sp. TAS13 | reverse complement strand
GAGCCGCGCGCAAGCTGCGCGCGGGCGGCAGGGGTCCACATGGGCCACCTCGAAGGACGTCAGACACCCTCCGAACGCGCAGAACCCCCGCCGCTCACCCCGCCTCAGCCGTTATGAAGCGGGTTCTCAGCGCGGGCTGCGCCGGCCTCTGGTACTTCGAGTGGATCGAGCAGACCTATGGCCGCGTGCCCGAGCATCTCGGCATCGAGTACTATTCGCCCCGGCCGGAGGGATTGCCGGACAATGTCACCTGGATCGCCAACACCGCCTCCGACATGTCCGACGTGCCGGATGCGAGTTGCGACCTCGTCTTCTCGGGCCAGAACCTGGAACACCTTTGGCCGGAGGAGGTCGCGGGCTTCGTGCTGGAAGCGGCCAGGGTGCTGAAGCCGGGCGGCCACCTCGTGATGGACAGCCCGAACCGTCACGTGACCAGGCTGCTGAACTGGAGTCATTCGGAGCACACCATCGAGCTGACCGAAACCGAGGCGCAGGAACTCGCCCGGCTCGCCGGCTTCGACGTGACGGTGACACGCGGGATCTGGCTCTGCCGCGATTCGCGTAGCGGGGAAGTCCTTCCCTTCGACCCCAACGCCCCCCATCCCGGCTGGTCCGTGCCCGAGCGCCTGATCGCCGCGCATGACCGGCCGGAGGATTCCTTCATCTGGTGGGTCGAGGCGGTCCGCAGCGACCGGGCGCCCGATGCGCCGGCGGTCCGGGCCCTGATGTCGGATCTTTTCCGACAGCACTGGCCGGAACGTGTGCAGCGCCTCCTGGCGGCGCCGGGCCATGCCGTCGAGGCCGATGCGGAAGGCGAATGGGTGACCGCCGCGCCGGGCAGCCAGGGCGCCGTGCTCTACGGTCCCTACATGCCCCTGCGTGCCGGGCGCTACAGGGTTTCCTGGCGGCTGCGCCTGCCGCAACAGGCCGACGGCGTGATCGCCGTCTGCGAGGTGGTGGCCCGGGAGACGGAGGCACCCCTGGCCCGCTGCGAGATCCGCGCCGGCGACGAGGCCCCCTCGCTCGACTTCGTGCTGGGCGAGATGACCTTCGGCCTGGAATTCCGCTGCCTGGCCACGGGCGGCGCGGGCTTCGCCGCGCGGCGCGGCGTGGAGCTGCAGGAATGGCCGGACGGCCCCGCGGCATCCTGACGCCCCGGGTCCGGGCATCCGTGCTCCCGGCAGCAGCGCCCCTGGCAATCATGGCACGCGGCTGCTCGCTTCCGGCCTGGGCTCCGCCCCTCTAGGCTGTTCCGCATGTCCGCCCTCCCCCATCCCGGCGCGCCCTGGCGCGTCAGCAGCGAGACCGGCCGCCTGAACGACGTGCTGGTCTGCCCGCCAGACCACTACCGCTGGATGCCGCTGAACAGCATCGTCCGCCGCACGCTGAGCGAGACGCGGCAGCGCCCGGCCGCCGATCACCTGCGGCAGCAGCATGCCGAGCTCTGCCACGCCCTGGCGCAGGGCGGCGCGCGGGTGCACCGGCTGGTGCCGGAGCCGCACCTCCCCTACATGGTCTATACCCGCGACAGCGTGGTCGTGACCCATGCCGGCCCGGTGCTCTGCCAGCTCGAACGCCCGCAGCGCCGGGGCGAGTACGCGCCGCTGACCGACTTCCACGCCGCCCATGGCTCCACCTTCTGGCGCAAGTCCAGCGCCGGCACGCTGGAAGGCGGCGACATCCACATCATCCGCCCCGGCCTCGCCTGCATCGGCGCCAGCGGCGGCCGCACCGACGAGGCGGGGGCGGAGCAGCTCGCGCAATGGCTCCGCGCCGAGGGCTGGGAGGTGCGGGTCGAGTTCTTCGACGAGCATTTCCTGCATCTCGACGTGATCTTCTGCATGGCCGCCCCCGGCCTCGCCGTCGCCTGCCTCGACGTGCTGGACCCGGGCTTCGTGGACTGGCTGGCGGGGCACGGCATCCGCTGCATTCCCGTTCCCTACCGGGACGCCATGGCGCTCGGCTGCAACATCCTCGCCCTGGGCGACGGCCAGGTGGTCTCGGCCCGGGCCAGCACCGCGCTCAACGCTGCCCTGCGGGCGGAGGGGCTGACGGTGCTCGATCCGGAGATCACACTCTTCACCCTCGGCGGCGGCGGCCCTCACTGCCTGACCTGTCCCTTGTCACGCGAAGCGTGACGCCCTGATCACCTGTCACGCGGATCGTGACGTTCTGTCGCCTGTCGCGCGAAGCGGAGTGAAACGTCCATGAACATCCCGTCGAGGCCCGTGGAGCAGGTGATCGCCGAGGCCCGGGAATTCCTGGGCGACCGGCTTTCCACCAACCAGGCGGTGCGGGAGCAGCACAGCCGGGGCGAGGACACCACCACCCCCACCCTGCCCGACGCCGTCGCCTATCCCCTGACCACCGAGGAGGTCTCGTGCCTCCTCGCCCTCTGCCATCGGCACGAGGTCCCGGTCACCGCCTTCGGCGCCGGCACCTCGCTGGAGGGCCATGCCAATCCCGTCCGCGCCGGCATCAGCCTCGACCTGTCGCGCATGGACCGCATCCTGGAGGTGAGCCAGGAGGACATGGACTGCCTGATCGAGCCGGGCGTCACCCGCCACCAGCTCAACGACCACCTGCGCGACCAGGGCCTGTTCTTCCCGGTCGATCCTGGCAGCCACTGCACCATCGGCGGCATGTGCGCGACCCGCGCCTCCGGCACCAACGCGGTGCGCTACGGCACGATCCGCGAGAACGTCATGGGGCTGGAGGTCGTCCTCGCCGATGGCCGCGTCATCAACACCGGCTCCCGCACCCGCAAGGCGGCCAACGGCTACGACCTGACCCGCCTCCTGATCGGCTCCGAGGGCACGCTCGGCATCATCACGAAGATCCGCCTGCGCCTGCACGGCATCCCCGAGGCCACCTCGGCGGCGGTCTGCCAGTTCGGGACGCTGCGCGGCGCGGTGGAATGCGTCATCGCCACCATGCAGGCCGGCATCCCCGTCGCCCGCATCGAGCTGGCGGACGAGATCCAGATGGATGCCTGCATCCGCTACTCGAAGCTGGAAGGCTACCAGGCCCTGCCCACCCTCTTCCTGGAATTCCACGGCTCCCCCGCCGGGGTGCGGGAACAGGCGGAGACGGTGCAGGAGTTGGCCGACAGCTTCGGTGGCAGCGGCTTCGCCTGGGCCACGGATGCGGAAACGCGCAACCGGCTCTGGAAGGCCCGGCACGACGCCTACTGGGCCTGCGTGGCCCTCAGGCCGGGCTGCCGCGGCATGGCCACCGATGTCTGCGTGCCCATCTCCCGTCTCGCCGAGGCCATCGTCGGCGCGAAGGAGGACATCCTGGCCTCCGGCATGACCGCCCCCATCGTCGGCCATGTCGGCGACGGCAACTTCCACACGACGATCCTGGTGGACCAGGCCGACCCCACGGCGCAGGACCGGGCCTGGGAGCTGGACAAGAAGATCGTCGCCCGCGGCCTTTCCCTCGGCGGCACCTGCTCCGGCGAGCATGGCGTGGGCCTGGGCAAGCGCGAGTTCCTGGAGGCCGAGCACGGCCCCGAGGCCCTGGCGGTGATGCGTTCGGTCAAGACGGCGCTGGACCCCAGGGGCATCCTGAACCCGGGCAAGATCTTCCGGAACTGAGGCCCCTTCCCTCCGCGGAGTGCCAGGACGCGCCGGGGAGGGTTCGCGACAGGACCAGAACGGACCGGCAGCCCCTTGCCGCGGGCGCCGGTCCCGCCCGGCGCGATCCACGGCGCGCCGGAGGGCCCGAGGGGCGGCACAAGCCCCCGGGCCGATCACGGGAAGGAAGACGCTCGCCATGTCACGGCTCCAGCCGCAGCCTCGGGGAATCTCCCAGGCCGCCCCGCAGACCGGCGGGGACCACACCGCCCGGCCCGCCGCCCCTGCCGAGGCCAGCGCCGGCTTTGTGCTGCCGGTCCTGGCCCTGGCGCTCGGCCACATGCTGTCCAACGGGCTGCGCACCCTGCCGGCCATCGCCGCCGACCGCATCCAGCTCGATCTCGGCCTGACGGCGGAGGGCCTGTCCAGCCTGACCGGCTCCTATCACATCGCCTTCGCCCTGGGTCAGATCCCCGTCGGCGTGGCGCTGGACCGCTTCGGCGTGCGGCCGGTCTCGCTGGCGCTGCTCACCATCGTCTGCATCGGCACGCTGCTCGCCGCCCTGGCGGGCGGCCCGGCCGGGTTCCTTGTCGCCCAGCTCGTCCTCGGCCTTGGCTGCGCCGGGGCGCTGATCGCCCCGATGACCCTGGCCGCCAAGCGCATGAGCCCGGCCCGCTTCGGCCTCTGGAGCGGGCTGATCCAGGCCATCGGCAACACGGGCATGCTGCTCTCCGCCTCTCCCCTCGCCTGGCTGGTGGAACGGGAGGGCTGGCGTGCCGGCTTCTGGGCGGCGCTGGGCTTCGGTGTCTTCGCCCTGGCCTGCACCGCCCTGCTGGTGCGGGACCGGCCGGTGCCCGGCAGCGAAAGCCGCCGCTCCCTGCTGGGCGACGCGGCCGAGGTGCTGCGCCTCGTCGTCTCGCGCCGCCTGCGCGGGGCGGTGGTGCTGGCCTTCTGCTCCTTCGCCATCGTGGCCTGCCTGCGCGGCCTCTGGGGCGGTCCCTGGCTGATGCTGGAAAAGGGCCTGGACCGGCTGGAGACAGGCCATGTCCTGTTGCTGGCGACCCTGGCCCTCATCCTCGGCACCGTCGGCTGGGGGGTGGTGGACCGCCGGCACGAAGGCTGGCGCCGGCGGTTGCTGATCGGCGGGCACCTCGCCGCCGCCGCCGCCATCGGGCTGCTGGTCGCCGGAGGGCCGGACGGGCTGCTCGGACCCCTGCCGGTGGGCTGGGACCTCGCCATGCTCACCCTCTTCGGCCTGAGCATCGGGGTGCAGCCGCTGATCTTCGCTGCCACCCGAGCCCTCGTGCCGCCGGAACAGACCGGCAAGGCGCTGTCCGCAGTGAACCTGTCCTTCTTCCTCGGCGCCGCCGTGCTGCAGCCCGGCTCCGGCGTGGTGGCCAGCCGAGCGGGCACGGGCGCGGCGCTGCTCTTCCTGGCGCTGGTGGTGCTGCTCTGCACACTGGTCTTCGCCTGGCTGGGGCGGCCCCACGCGGGTTCCGTGGGGAAGGCGGCCGCCCCACGGGATCGTTAACAGCCGGCGCGTGATAGGGGATTGCCGCGCCGCGGCCTGGATGGCGAGTTGCCATCCCCAGCCTGTGCGGAGGGCGTCGTCGTGCGAGGTTTCCCCGATCCGGTTCCGCTCCGGCCCAGGCCCCGGCTGGAAAGGGTCCCGGAGAAAGCCGCGGTGAAGCCGGCCATGAAACATACGGCCGCACAATCATTCACGAATGTAAGTCTTGACCAGCGGCCCTCGCCGGGCCATCCCTCCGTGTGACGCCCTGCCCCGAATCTGTCCGCAGCCGGGGGCGGGCAGGAACAATGCCGGAATCCCGCCCGCGAACCCCCATGGTTCTGTGGGCGGTGCCGTCCGGAGCCCCATCAGACCGCACCCGGGCCCCTTCCCGGTTGTCCGCGGATACGCCTGGAGTAGCTACGATGTTGGGACGTATCGCCAAGGGCTCGCTCGGCCTGTCGCTGGGCTGGTCGGCGCTTGTTGCGCCAGCAACCCTCGTCGCTTCCACCTTCGCCGTGCCGGTCCTGCTTTCGCCGCTCGGCATCTCTGCCCCATGGGCCGCCACGGCCTGGGCCCAGGGCGCGCCGCAGGGCCCGCCGGCGGTCGGGGTGATCCAGGTGCAACCGCGCCCGGTCACGGAAAGCACGGAATTCGTCGGCCGCATCGAGGCCACCGACCGCGTGGACCTCAAGGCCCGCGTCACCGGCTTCATGCAGGAGCGCCTGTTCCAGGAAGGCCAGGAGGTGAAGCGCGGCGACGTGCTCTACCGGCTGGAACGGCCGCCCTTCGAGGCCCAGGTGGCCCAGGCCCAGGCTTCCGTCGCCTCGGCCGAGGCCGAGCTGACCAATGCCCGTGTCTCCCTGACCCGCGCCCAGGACCTCGCGCGCAGCAACTTCGGCACCCGCGCCAACCTGGATACGGCGACCGCCCAGGAACGCACCGCCAACGCTAACCTGCTCTCCGCCCAGGCCCAGCTGCGGGTGGCGCAGATCAACCTCGGCTACACGAACATCATCGCGCCGATCGACGGCCGCATCGGCCGCACCAACCTGACCATCGGCAACGTGGTGAGCCCCGATGTCGGCACCCTGGCGACCATCGTGTCGCAGGACCCGATGCGTGTCTCCTTCCCCATCAGCTCCCGCGCCGCGACCCAGCTCTACGAACGCTATGCCAACCGCGGCGGCATCGATGCCATACGCGTGCGCGTCCGCCTGAACACCGGCGAGCTGTATCCCGAGAGCGGGAAGATCGAGTTCATCGACAACCAGATCAACCGCAACACGGACACGATCCTGGTGCGCGCCCTGATCGCCAATCCGGTGCGCGGCAACAGCAGCAGCGGCACGATACCGGCCCGCTCGCTGATCGACGGCCAGTTCGTCAACGTCTATGTCGAGGGCGTGGAGCCGGTCCAGGCCATCGTGGTGCCCCGCGCCGCGGTGCTGCAGGACCAGCAGGGATCCTACGTCTTCGTGCTGGATGGTGAGAAGAAGGCCCAGCGCCGCGACATCACCCTCGGCCGCGCGCTCGGCGCGGACACGGTGGTGGAGAAGGGCCTGAACCCCGGCGATACCGTGGTGACCGAGGGCATCCAGCGCGTCCGCCCCGGGCAGCCGGTGAACCCGGCCCCGGCGGCGGAGGCCACGACGCCCGCCGCCGGCCCGGTCGAGCCGGGCTCCCCCGGCGGCGCCGCGCGGAACCAGGCGCCGAACGCCACCACCACGGGCCCGGCGCCCGGCCCGAACCAGGGCCCCTCGCCCTCCGGCCAACCACCTTCGGCACCGCCCAGCTCGCAGCCCACGCCGCAGAACCAGCGCAACCCCGGCTGACCGACGATGATCTCCTCCCTCTTCGTCGACCGGCCCAGGCTGGCCTTCGTCATCTCCATCGTGATCACCATCGCGGGTGCCATCTCGCTGATGCGCATCCCGGTGGCCCAGTTCCCGGACATCGTGCCGCCCCAGGTGCAGGTGAGCACCACCTATCCGGGCGCCAACGCCGCGGTGATCGAGAGCACCGTCGCCCAGGTGCTGGAGGCGCAGATCAACGGCGTCGAGAACATGATCTACATGTCCTCGAAGAGCGCCAATGACGGCACCTACAGCCTCACCGTCTCCTTCACGCTCGGCACCAACGGCGACATCGCCACGGTGAACGTGAACAACCGCGTCCAGGCCGCCCTGGCGCGGCTGCCGCAGGAGGTCCAGCGAAACGGCGTGACGGTGCGCAAGCGATCCTCCTCGGTGCTGCTCTTCGGCACGCTCTATTCCGAGGGCAACGCGCAGGCACCGCTGTTCCTGTCGAACTATTTCACCATCAACATGAAGGACACGCTGGCCCGCGTGCCCGGCGTGGGCGATGTGTCGATCTTCGGCTCGCAGGACTATTCCATGCGCGTCTGGTTCAACGTGGACCGCCTGGTCAGCCTGAACCTCACCCCCTCCGACATCGTCTCGGCGGTCCAGGCGCAGAACGTGCAGGCCGCGGTGGGCCGGCTGGGCGGCCGGCCGGCGCCGGACACCCAGCAGTTCCAGATGACGCTGCAGACCCAGGGGCGCCTGACCAGCCCCGAGGAATTCGGCAACATCATCATCCGTGCCAACACGGACGGCTCGGTGCTGCGGCTGCGCGACATCGCGCGGCTCGAACTCGGCGCCCAGAGCATGGAGACGGAGAACCGCTACAACGGCCAGCCGGCCGTCGCTTTCGCGATCTATCTCTCCCCCGGCGCCAATGCCGTGAACGTCGCCGCCGCCGTGCGCAAGACGCTGGAGGAGCTCACCGGGCGCTTCCCGGAGGGCATGAAGACCAACGTCTTCTACGACACCACCGACTTCGTGAACGACACCATCCACGAGGTCATCAAGACCCTGGTCGAGGCCTTCGTCCTCGTCGTCGCGGTGGTGTTCTTCTTCCTCGGCTCCTGGCGCGCCACCATCGTGCCGACCATCGCCGTGCCGGTCAGCCTGATCGGCGCCTTCATCGTGCTGCTCGGCCTCGGCTACTCGGCCAACACCATCTCGCTGCTGGCCATGGTGCTGGCCATCGGCATCGTGGTCGACGACGCCATCGTGGTGGTCGAGAACGTCGAGCGCGTGATGGAGGAGGAACCCCACCTCACTCCGGCCGAGGCCACCAAGAAGGCGATGAGCGAGATCACCGCGCCGATCATCGCCATCACCCTGGTGCTGCTCTCGGTCTTCGTGCCGATCGCCTTCATCCCCGGCCTGTCGGGCGAGATGTTCCGCCAGTTCGCGGTGACCATCTCCGCCGCGATGCTGATCTCGGCGCTCAACGCCCTGTCGCTCTCGCCGGCGCTGTGCTCCATCCTGCTGCGGCCCAGCCCCCATGCGGCCCATGGCGGCGGGCGGCGCGGCATCATGGGCCGCATCCTGAACGGCATCGACTGGACGCGCGACCGCTATGCCGGGATCGTGGCGCGGCTCGTGCGGGTCTCCGCCCTGTCGCTGCTGCTGATCGCGGTGCTGGCCTTCGGCACCTGGGAACTCTCCCGCCGTACCCCCACGGGCTTCCTGCCGCAGGAAGACCAGGGCGCCTTCTTCGTCCAGGCCCAGCTTCCCCCCGCCGCCAGCGTCTCCCGCTCGCGCGAGGTGGCGAAGCAGATCGAGGAGATGGTGCGGCAGAACCCGGCGGTGCTGGGCACCCTCTCGGTGGTCGGCTTCTCGCTGATCGACGGCGGCGCGCAGTCCAACTCCGCCTTCGTCGTGGTGCGCATGAAGCCCTTCGAGGACCGCGAAGGCGCCATGGGCAGCGTCCAGGCCGCCATCGGCCGCGTCTTCGGCCAGGTGCAGTCGATCCGCACGGCCAATGCCTTCGCCTTCAACGTGCCGCCCATCCAAGGCCTCGGCACCGGCGGCGGCTTCGAGTACGTGCTGCAGGACTACGAGGGCCGCTCGCCCGCCGATCTCGGCTCCGCCGCCATGGGGCTGATCGCGGCGGCGAACCAGGACCCGCGCCTGTCGGCGATCTTCACCACCTTCACCGCCAACACGCCGAGCCTCTACCTCGATGTGGACCGCGACAAGGCGCAGTCCCTCCAGGTGCCGATCAGCAGCATCTTCTCCACGCTGCAGGCGACCCTCGGCGGCTACTACATCAACGACTTCAACCTTTTCGGCCGTACCTGGCAGGTGAACCTGCAGGCCGAGTTCCCCGACCGCGCCAATGTCGAGGACCTGTGGCGCATCTTCGTCCGCAACTCGAACGGCGACATGGTCCCGCTCAGCGCCCTGGCCACGGCCCGGGTGGTGCTGGGGCCGCAGACCATCGGCCGCTACAACAACTACCGCGCCATCACCATCCAGGGCGCGCCTCGCCCCGGCGTCTCCTCGGGCGATGCGCTGAACGCGATGCAGGAGCTGTCGGGCCGCACCCTGCCCGCCGGCTACGGCTTCGAATGGACCGGCACCGCCTATCAGGAGCGCCTCGCCTCCGGCCAGACCGGCATGATCCTGGCACTGTCCGTGCTCTTCGCCTTCCTCTTCCTCGTGGCCCTCTACGAGAGCTGGGCCATCCCGGTGCCGGTGCTGCTCTCGGTGATCGTGGCCATCACCGGCGCCTTCCTCGGCCTGTTGTTCAGCGGATTGTCGCTGGACATCTACGCGCAGATCGGCCTCGTCGTGCTTATCGCCCTCGCGGCGAAGAACGGCATCCTGATCGTGGAATTCGCCAAGGAGGCCCGCGAGGGCGGCAAGAGCATCCGGGAGGCCGCCATCGAGGGATCGCGCCTGCGCTTCCGCGCGATCATGATGACGTCGATCGCCTTCATCCTCGGCTTGGTGCCGCTGGTGACGGCGCACGGCGCCGCCTCCGCCTCCCGCCGCGCGGTGGGCACGCCCGTCTTCTGGGGCATGCTCGCCGCCTCGCTGGTCGGCATCTTCTTCATCCCGATGCTCTACGTGACCATCCAGTCGTTCCGCGAGAAGGTGAAGGGCTGGATGGGCAGCAGCGGGAGCGACCGCCCGCCGGCCCAGCCGGCGGCGTAGGGACGCAGGCCAGGAAGGGCCGGAGAGGGCGACCTCTCCGGCCCTTTTCCTTTGGGCGCCCCGTTTGCGGGCCGTCTCACCGGGGCGCCCTTCCCCCTTCCCAGGCACCCCGCTCCCGGCCGATGATGCCGCCACGTTTCCGGGTGGGAGGATCAGAACCATGGCCAAATTCGGCCTCAGCCAGTCCCTGCGTCGCGTCGAGGACCCTCGTCTCCTGAAGGGCGAGGGCCGCTACACGGACGACCTCGCCGTCGCCGGCACGGCCACGGGCTACCTGCTGCGCAGCCCTCACGCCCATGCGACGATCCTCTCCATCGACACCGCCGATGCGCGGGCCATGCCCGGCGTGCTCGCCATCTACACGGCGGAGGAGCTGGCGGCGGACGGGATCGGCCCCCTGCCCCATGCCGGCAGCCTGAAGAACCGCGACGGCTCGCGCTCCGCCAATGCCCCGCGCTTCCTGCTCGCCAGCGGCAAGGTGCGCCATGTCGGCGATCCGGTGGCCTTCGTGGTGGCGGAAAGCCTGGATGCCGCCAAGGATGCGGCCGAGGCGATCCTGGTGGACTACGACCCGCTGCCCGCCTGCACCGACCTCGCCACGGCCAACGAGCCCGGCCAGCCGCAGGTCTTCGACGACGTGCCCGAGAACCGCGTCTTCGACTGGGAAATCGGCGACAAGGCGAAGACCGACGCGCTCTTCGATTCGGCGGCGCATGTCACGCGCCTGACCGTGGTGAACAACCGCATCGTCGTCGCCTCGATGGAAGGCCGGGCGGCGCTCGCGGAATACGATGCCGCGACGGAACGCTTCACCCTCCAGGCCACCAGCCAGGGCGCCTGGCACCTCAAGGACATGCTGGCCGAACACGTCTTCAAGCTGCCCAAGGAAAAGTTCCGCGTCGTCACCCACGATGTCGGCGGCGGCTTCGGCATGAAGCTCTTCTGCTATGTCGAGTACGGGCTGGCCTGCTACGCCGCGCGCAAGCTCGGCCGCCCGGTGAAATGGACGGCGGAGCGCAGCGAGGCCTTCCTGTCCGACACGCATGGCCGCGACAACATCACCCTGGGCGAGCTGGCGCTGGACAAGGACGGCAGGTTCCTGGCGCTGCGCACCCGCAACCTCGCCAACATGGGCGCCTATCTTTCGCAGTTCGCCGGATTCATCCCCACCGCCGCCGGCACCAAGGTGCTTGCCAGCGTCTATGGCTTCCAGGCCATCCACGCCCATGTCATCGGCGCGCTGACCCACACCACCCCCGTGGACGCCTATCGCGGCGCCGGGCGGCCCGAAAGCAACTACCTCGTCGAGCGGCTGATCGACGCGGCGGCCCGCGAGCTGGGCATCGACCGCGCCGAGCTGCGCCGCCGCAACATGGTGCCGCCCAGCGCCATGCCGCACACCACCCCGGTCGGCCAGAAATACGACAGCGGCGACTTCGCCCAGGTGCTGGACGAGGCGCTGCGGCGCGCCGACTGGGCCGGCTTCCCCGCCCGGCAGGCGGAGGCCCGCGCCCGCGGCAAGCGGCGCGGCATCGGCCTCGCCTACTACCTGGAGGCCACGGGCGGCGACCCGAGCGAGCGTGCCGAGGTCCGCTTCACCGAGGACGGCCATGTCGAGGTGCTGGTCGGCACCCAGTCCACTGGCCAGGGGCACGAGACCGCCTATACCATGATCATCGCCGAGCGCCTGGGCGTGCCGGTGGACAGGATCCGCGTCCGCCAGGGCGATTCCGACGAGATCCCGACCGGCGGCGGCACCGGCGGCGCCCGCTCGCTCTATTCCGAGGGCACGGCCCTGCTCGCCACCGCCTCCACCGTGCTGGAGCGCGGCCGGCAGGCCGCGGGCGAGGCGCTGGAGGCCTCCCCCGCCGATATCGAGTTCACCACCACCGGCGCGCTCGATGGCGGGGGCCGCTTCTCCATCGCCGGCACCGACCGTGGCATCGGCATCCTGGAACTCGCCGCCCGCCAGCGCGCCGCCGCCGCGCGCGGCGAGCAGGCGACGCTGCTCGACGCCGCCGAGGTCGCGGAGGTGCCCTTCGGCACCTTTCCCAATGGCTGCCACATCGCGGAGGTCGAGGTGGACCCGGAGACCGGCCTGATCGGGATCGCCCGCTACCTGGTGGTCGACGATGTGGGCCATGCCATCAACCCGCTGATCGTGCGCGGGCAGGTGCATGGCGGCGTGGCCCAGGGCGTCGGCCAGGCGCTGCACGAGCATACGGTCTATGACCCGGAGAGCGGTCAGCTCCTCTCGGCCTCCTTCATGGACTACGCCCTGCCGCGTGCCGAGGACCTGCCCGCCATTGAGGTGGACCTCGTCGAGATCCCCTGCGAGACCAACCCGCTCGGCGTGAAGGGTGCCGGAGAGGCGGGCGCCGTCGGCTCGCCGCCCGCGGTGATGAACGCGCTGGTCGATGCCCTGGCCCCGGATGGCGTGACCCATCTGGACATGCCCGCCACGCCCGAGCGGGTCTGGCGGGCCCTGGGGCAAGCCCTGTCCCGGGCGGCCTGAGCCCCGGCGGCGCCGGATTGCCCAGCGGCGGCGCGGGGAACGGAGGGCCGCTCACTTTGCCCGGCGCGTGCCGGGCGGCCTCCCCTCATGGCAGGCCGATGCGGGGCGTGGCGCAGGTGTCGAGGCCCTTCCGGTCCTCCACCCCGCCATCGGCATAGACAACCCGGAGGTCATAGACGCAGGTGCCCGGCTCCCGTGGCACCGAGCGCGCCGCCCCGGGCGGGACAGCGCCGCGCGGCCCCAGAAGCTCCGGCCCCCAGTTCCCCAAGGTGGAAGGCGTGGCGTAGAGCTGGGCGATCACGCGGCCGGAGCGGTTCACCAGGCTGAAGGCCGCATCGCCGGGAACCGCGCCGGCCATGGGCGAGGCAGGCGGGAAGACTACCTGCCGGTCCCGGCAGACATCGACGCCGCGCCGGTCCAGCACCATGCCCGCTGCGGTCACGGCCCGCAGGTCCAGCACGCAGCCGCCCGCCCCATCCGGGCGGATGCGGCGGCTGCCGCCGTCGGGCAGCACTCCGCCGTGCAGCCGCTCCGGCCCCCAGTTCGGCACCTGGGCCGGCGTCGCATAGACGGAGCGGATCGGCTGTCCCGTCCGGTTGAGCAGGGTGAAGGCGTTTTCCTGGGCGCGGGCGGGACCCGCAGAGGCCAGCAGCGCGGCGCCCAGAAGGGTGGTCTCCAGAAGGGTGGTCCGAAGGGTGGCCGGAATGGAAGAAGGTCCGATCATCTCCCCGTTCCTCTCCTTGCTGTGCGCAACGGGCCGGTTCAGCCTGGCGGCAGGGCAATGCGCTGGCGCAGCATCCGGACATCCGCCTCTCGCGGATGCGCGGTGCCGGGGTTGGACACGGCGGCGGCGCCGGCGGCCATGCCCCAGGCGAAGGCCTCCTCCGGTTCCGCGCCCCGCGACAGCGCCATCACCATGGCCGCCAGGAAGCTGTCGCCGGCCCCCACTGCGCCCTTCACCTCGACCTTGAGCGCCGGCAGGCGGATGGTGCGCTTCTCCGTGGCCAGGATCGCCCCATCGGCGCCCAGCGTGACCGCCAGGATGCGCGTCCTACCGGAACGGACGATCTCGGTGGCGGCCGCTTCCTGCTCGCGCAGGTCCTTCAGCTCGCGTCCCGCCAGGGTCTGGAACTCGCTCAGGCTGGGCTTGATGAGATCGACGGGCGCCTCCAGCGCCTGGATCAGCGCCTGGCCGGAGGTGTCCAACACGAAGCGCAGCCCGCGCCCGGCGGCGATCCGCGCGGCCCGGGCATAGAAATCCACCGGCACGCCGCGCGGCAGGCTGCCGCTGCAGACGAGCCAGTCGCCCTCCACGGTCTCCAGCACGCCCAGCGCCGCCTGCCATTCGGAAGCGGCGATCAGCGGTCCCTCGGGCACGAAGCGGTATTCCAGGCCGGTGGAACGCTCCAGCACGGTCTGGCTGATGCGGGTGAAGCCCTGCACGGCGATGGACTGGCGCGGCACCCCGGCCTCGTCCAGCAATTCCTCCAGCAGATGGCCCGTGGCGCCACCCGCCAGCATCAGCGCCAGCGTCTCGCCGCCGAACTCCTTCACGACACGGGACACGTTGATGCCGCCGCCGCCGGGGTCATGGGCTTCGGACTCGGTGCGGATCTTGTGGATCGGGCGGATCTTCTCCGCGACGCTGGTCAGATCCACCGACGGGTTCAGCGTCAGCGTCACGATACGGGACTTCGTCAATGGCGCGTGTCCTGATCCTGGGGTTTCCCGCCGGAGCATGCCACGGCCTGGCCGCCCCATCCAAACCCGGGGGCGGCCACGATGCCGCTACTCCGCCTACTACTCCGTATAGATCATCTTCCGGGTCATGCCGCCGTCGGTGACGAACTCTGCCCCGGTGACGAAGCCACTTTCCGGGCCCAGGAGCCAGGCGATCAGCGCCGCCGTGTCCTCCGGGCGGCCGACCCGCCCCACCGGGTGCTGGGCATGGTCCTCGGGGCGCAGGGCCTCGCCTTTCGTGTCGATCCAGCCCGGGCTGACACAGTTCACCCGCACATCGGGGCCCAGGCTGATGGCCAGGGCATGACTCAGCGCCAGCAGCCCGCCCTTGCTGGCGGAATAGCTCTCGGTGTCCGGCTCCGACTGGTGCGCGCGGGTGGAGGCGACCGTGACCACCGCGCCCTTCGCCGCGCGGAGCATCTCCTCGGCGGCCTTCACCAGCAGGAAGGTGCTGGTCAGGTTCGTGGCCAGGACCGAGGACCATTCGGCGAGGCTGAGCTCCCGGATCGGCTTGCGGATCATGAAGCCTGCGTTGCAGACCAGCGCATCGAGGCGCCCCTCCCCGCGCCGGATGCTCTCGGCCAGTGCCCGCACTGCCTCCTCTTCCGCGACATCCGCCCGGACGAAGCGCGCCGCGACATCCGGCGGCGCCTCCGCGCGGTCGGCGATCACCACCCGGTAGCCGTCTTTCGCCAGTCGCCGGGCCACCGCCAGCCCGATGCCATGGGCGGCGCCCGTCACCAGCGCGACGCGTTGCTCCTGCCGCATGATCCTGCCCTCCTGTCTGCCGTCCATGAAGCGCCCGGCAGGCGTGGCGGCTGCATCCGCCGCCCCGGAACGGGAGCGGCTTGCCGGATGCCTGGCCGCGAGGCTCATGATGCGCGGGATGGAGCAGAAGGATCGTGGCGCATGAGCGATGGCGGCATGAATGGCGCGGAGGATGCCCGGCGGCACGCTCCGGCGGCGGAGCGCAACCGGGAGCCCATCCTGGCGGTGCTGCGGCGCCACCTGCCGGCGGAAGGGCTGGTGCTGGAGGTGGCGAGCGGCACGGGGCAGCACGCGGTGCATTTCGCCGAGGCCCTGCCCGGGCTGGTCTTCCAGCCGAGCGACCCGGACCCTTCGGCGCGGGCGAGCATCGATGCCTGGGCCGCGGCGAGCGGGTTGCCGAACCTGCGTCCGGCGCTGGAGCTGGATGCCAGCGGCGGCCGGAACTGGCCTACGCTGCGCGCCGCGGCAGTGCTGTGCATCAACATGATCCACATCTCGCCCTGGGCCGCGACGCTGGGCCTGATGGCAGGGGCCGCGCGGGTGCTGCCGCCGGGCGGGGTGCTGGTGCTCTACGGTCCCTACCGGCGGGATGGGGTGGAGACCGCGCCCAGCAACGAGGCATTCGACCGCAGCCTGAGGCTCCGCGATCCCGCCTGGGGCCTGCGGCGCCTGGAGGACGTGACGGCGGAGGCGGAGAGGCAGGGCCTGCGCCGGCAGGAGGTCGCGGAAATGCCGGCGAACAATCTCTGCCTGGTGTTTCGCCGCGAGGGTGGCTGAGCCGCAGCGCCCTTCAGGCGGCGCGGCGGCGGAACCAGTCCGCGACCAGGGCGCCGCAGACGCCGAACAGCATGGTGAAGGCGAGCGGCCGGGCCGTGCCGTCGCTGAGCACACCGACCACGAGCGAGGCACTGGCGGCGATGGTGAACTGCAGCATCCCCATCAGCGCCGAGGCCGAGCCGGCCCGCGTGGCCTGCCGCGACAGGGCACCCACCGCCGCGTTGGGCATGATCAGCGAGGAGGCGGCGATGGCGAAGAAGATCGGAAGGAAGACGCTGAGCAGGCCGAAGGGCCCGGTCAGCGTGACCACGACCAGGACGAGAATGGCGGCGCAGGAGAAGCGCGCCGCCCAGCTCATCACCCGGTGGTGGCCGTAGCGCCCGACCAGCCAGGGATTGACCTGGGACATGCCGATGAAGCCGATGGCGTTGATGCCGAAGAGCATGCCGAAGACCTGCGGGCTGACGCCGAAGATCTCGATGAAGACCGGCGGCACGCCGCCGAGATAGGCGAACATCACGAACATCATGAAGCCGCCCATCAGCATGTGGGTGACGAAGCTGGGATCGCGCAGGATCGCGATGTAGCGCGCGAGCAGGCTGGCGGCGCCGAGCGAGACGCGGAGTTCCGGCGGCAGCGTATCCGGCAGGAAGCGCCAGACCAGCAGGCAGGACAGGATGCCGTAGAAGGCCGAGACCCAGAAGATCATGCGCCAGTCCGCCACGCCGAGCAGGAGCCCGCCGAGGGAGGGTGCCAGGATCGGCGCCACGCCCATGATCAGCATCAGGCGGGACATGAGGCGCGTGGCCTCCAGCCCCTCGGCCTTGTCGCGGATCACGGCGCGCGGGATCACCATGCTGGCCGAGCCGCCGAAGGCCGCCAGGGCGCGGCAGATGGACAGGGTGGCGAGGTCCGGCGCGACGGCGCAGCCGACCGAGGCCAGGGTGTAGATCGCCGTTCCCACCAGCAGCGGCCCGCGACGGCCGAAGCGGTCGGACAGCGTGCCCTGGGTGATCTGCCCCACGGCCAGCCCCATGAACCAGGTGGCGAGCGTGACCTGCGCCGAGCCGGCACCGCTTCCCAGGCTCTCCTCGATCGCCGGGAAGGCCGGCAGATACATGTCCGTCGAGATCGGACCGATGGCGGTCAGGAAGCCGAGAAGCAGGGGAAGCCAGGAAGGCATCAGGGCACGGGCACCGGTGGAGGGCAGCGATGCGGCGGCATCGGGGCAAGGCAGGAGGCGAAGCCCGGACCCTGCCGCAAACGGGCCGCCGTGACCATGGGCGCGATCATGGATTCGCCCGGACGCCTGGGGGTTATTCGCGTTCCGGCCTGCCGCCGCCCGGTTCGTTTCGGAGGTTCAGTAGCGCAGGCCGACCGTCACCTCGGTCAGGCCGGGCCCCGCCTGGAAACCGGCCTCGCGCAGGGTCGGCGCGCGCAACGGAGTCGGGGCGTCGTTGGAGAAGCCGTAGCCCTCCTCCGGCAGCCCGAGCAGGGAACGGTTGAAGTGATGGTCGGCGTTCTCGTCATGATAGATGGAGACGGCATAGAGCCCCGGGCCGGAGATGGCGAAGCAGGCCTCCAGCTGGGTTGTGCCATTGAGCGGCACGCGCTGCCGCGCAATCGAGCCGCCGCTGGCGAGGAAGCGGTCGGGCTGCGAACCATAGAGGGTGACGGCCACCTCGCCCTTGCCGCTGCGCGCGCCGACGACATGGACCATGATCCTCGGGTTCTGGCTGGTGGCGTTGCAGGGCATGGCGCTCTGCTCGGCGGAGCCCGGGCCCTCGGCACGGACCTGTCCCGCAGACACGGAGGCCCAGAGCATCGCCCCGGCGCATGTCAGGGCCAGTCTTGTCCAGGCCAGGCTCCGGGCGGTGCGGCGGCCCGGGATTGTGGATCGCTTCGTCATGGCGGACCTGTCCCCTGATCTCGCGTGACCCGAGTGCGTGGCCGGCGGGGCCGGAGCCCGGGCTGTCATCCGGTGTCGTCCGGCAGGGCGATACCCCTTCGCCACCAGCTTGTCTGCTGTCGATGGCGCGACTGAGCCATGGCCCGGAAGCAAGTCTTATGAAAGTTACATAACTTGCCGGAGGGCCAATGAATTCTTGTGAAAGACATATAATCACTAGAAAAACCTACCAGACATACTTTGGCATCATCGCTTTTGACTTGAATCGGATGCTGAGAGGGTCCACCTTGCAGTGCAGCGAAACAGGGAAACGGGCGCAGTCAGGCGCCCCCCTTCCGCAGATGAGGGAAATCGAGATGAACACTTTCCGTGAGATGGGTGAGTCGATGATCCTGGCCCATGAGGGCCAGCGCCAGCTCGCCGAGATGCTTTTTGCCAAGCTGCGCAACTTCTTCAGCCATATCCGTGCCGCCCGCTCCGCCGCGGACGCCGTCTATCGCTGATCCGACCGAGCAACAGCCGCCGGCTTCTCAGCCGGCGGGCTGCTCCTCCTCATCCTTGAGGGCCCAGGCCGACACGGCCTGACAGAGTGCCACGGTTTCCCGCAGGGACGTGGTGATGGTTTCGCCGGGATTCTCGCTCCGCAAGGCGGAAAGCATCAGGCTCCCGGCCGGTGCGTGCCAGAGCGCCACCACGATCCGGGTTTCCGGCAGGCGTCGCCTGATACGGCGCAGGAAATGCCGCACCCCCGCAGCGCTGCTGCCTTCCTCCAGAACCGACAGACAGCAGAGACGGATCGCCGCAGGGTCCAGCCGCTCCAGATTCGCCGTCTCCAGCACGTTGTTGCTTTCCGCCCGCGCGCCGAAGCCGTGGCGCCGGAAGATCTGCACCGCCATTTCCGCGGCGAGGTCGTCAAGCTCCCCACGCCCGGCGATCACCACCATGGCACCATCTGTGCGCCAGGACGGCGCCGGCAATCCCTGGCGAATCGGGATCGCATCAGGTTCCACGAACTCGTCGCCCAGGGCCGAGACGGGGGTGGGCGCGGGCAGGCGGACCGGTGGGTCCTCGACCCCCATGGCCAGATCCTCCAGCAGCATGGCCACGTGCTGGCGCAGCTGCCCGAACTGCTCGGGGCCCAGCTCCTCGCGCATGCGGTCCTCCTGCGCCAGGGTCAGGCCGCGCAGGGCAACCTCGTCGTAATAGACGGCGAGTGGCGTGTGCCGCAGCATCTGCCGCGCCTGGGCCACCAGCCCGTCCACGTCCCCTTCCAGTGCCCGCTGGTAGAAGGTCTCCTCCGGCCGCAGCGGCGGCCCGTCCCCCAGCATGATGTCGAGGAACTGCATACGCTCGACATGCCGCCCCAGCACCACGAGGCAGACGGTGAGCGGCGTCGCCAGCAGCAGGCCGATGGGCCCCCACATGAAGGCCCAGAAGGTGGCGGAGACGATCACCGACACCGGCGAGAGGCCGGTGCTGTGGCCATAGAGCAGCGGCTCCAGCGCCTGTCCCATCAGGGGCGCGCTGCAGGCGAAGAGCAGCAGCACATAGACCGCCATGGACCAGCCGGGATCGACCGCCAGGGCCAGCAGAACCGGCGGCACCACGGCGATGGGCGTGCCGACGAAGGGCACGAAGCGCATCACCCCGGCCAGGATGCCCCACAGGACGGGATTGGGCAGGCCGATAAGCCAGAGGCCGGTGCCCACGAAGATGCCGTAGCTGGCATTGAGCGCGACTTGAGCCAGGAAGTAACGCGACAGTCGATAGGCCGCGTCGGTCATCGCCGTCATGGTGCGGTGAAGATCCCGCGTGCCGGCGAGGCGGATCAGCCGGTCGCGCAGGTCCTCCCGGTACAGAAGGACGAAGATGGTGAAGACGACCACGATGCCGGTGGTGGCGATCGGCCTGAACAGCGGCTCCGCCACGCCACGGGCCAGTTCCAGCGGTGTGAGGTCGGACTGCCCTGAGGCGGGCGGCGGGCGGTGGATGGTGCGCGAGGTGTCCTCCAGGTTGCCCATGCCGCGCAGCAGCATGTCCACCTGCCGCACCAGTTCGTCCAGGCGCAGCGCATTGACTTTGCGCTGGATCGCCTCCTGGTAGGTCGAGAAGTTCCCGGCCAGCTGCGCCCCCTGGCGGCTGACCGCCAGGCCGATGCCAAGCAGCAGGGCGAAGGCCAGCAGCACCGAGATCAGCACGGCGGGCACGCGCGGCAGGCGGAAGCGGCGCAGGACGCGCACCACCGGGGCCAGCACGAAGGCCAGCAGCACCGCCAGCACGATGGGCACCAGCAGATCACGGCCGAAATAGAGGCCGGCGATGACGATGGCGCAGGCGATCAGGGTCATGATGCCCCGCGCCGGGATGGCGACCGGCAGAGGCGGCCGTCTGGTCTCGAACATGCTCATGCAACCGCCTGCTATGCCGCCCCGCCCTGGCCCCCGCCGCGACGGGCGCGGGATGCCGAGGCAACGCGGGCCGGCCATCCGGGTTCAGGCGGGCTACCCGGCCCTGACGCATCGCACCACAGGCCGGGCCATTCGGGCAATGGCCGGGGTGAAGCTGCGCGCTAGTGGCCGGACAGGCAGGCGCTCATGAAGCTGCGCCGCTGGTCGCCCGCCAGCTTCTTCGTGCCGGCCTCGGCGTTGCAGCTCCGCATACGGTCCTGCTGGGTGGCGGGCGCGGCGGCGCTCTGCACGCTGTCCGCCTTGCCGGAGAGGCATGCGCTCATGAACTGCTTCCGGCCGTCGCCGGCCAGGGAACGGGTCTTGGCCGTGGCGTTGCAGTCCTTCATGCGCTGCTGCTGCGCCGCCTGGGCTGACGATGGGACCGACGGCTGGGCAAAGGAGGCCGAACAGGCGCCGGACAGGCCCAAAAGGGCCGCCGAAGCCAGGAGAGTCGGGAACAACCGCATGGCTGGAAGATTCTCCGTTGCGACAGGCTCGTACCCGTCCGGCGCAGCAGAAACAGGTTTGGCCGAGGCAGGCAAGCCTTCTCGTCCGGCCGCGGAACGGCTCTTCAGGCGGCGGCGCCGAACCCCGCCACCAGCGCGGCGAGGCGCTCGATGGCCGGATCGCTCAGCCCGAGGGCCTCCAGGCCCTCCCGCGTGCGGAACAGGTAGTCGGCGGAGGAGCCGATCTGGCCCCGCGCGGTGGCGAGCCGGCGCACAGTCTCGGCCTCGCCAAGCCGTACGCATTGCGGTCCGGCGGGGTCGATGGCGAAGGCGATGCCCTGTCCGAAGACCTCCCCCCGGGAATCGTGCAGCGGTACCCAGACAGGGCGATAGGCGCCGGTCAGCATCTCCCGCCGCCAGAGCAGGGAAAGCTCGTCCGGGAGATTGCCCTCGTCCAGGCGAAGAGCGACGCCGTCGCACCATCCGCCCTCGTCGAGAGCCAGGACGAGGCCGGGATTCTCAGGCGTGCCCCGGCCGATCGGGGTCGAGAGGCAAAAGGAGCGGTGCCATCCCTCCACCCTCGCCACGCGCCGGTCCACATGATGGATGGTGGGGTTCCACATCAGGGAGCCATAGGCGAAGACCCAGGCCCCCTCTTCCGCCGCGGGCCGTGCCGCCAGGGTCTGCCGCAGCGACGCCTCACGCTCGGCGTCGCTCATCAGGCGCAGGCCAGGCACTGCGGCGGCGACCATCCGGTCCAGCTTCCCCGAACGCAGCAGGTCTCGCGTCAGGACATCGGAGAGCGGGATGTCCTCGTCAGGCGCGGCCAGGGAAGATGGATCGGTCAGGGACATGGGCTCCGGGTCCGCGTCGCCACGCCTTTCGCCGGCGCGAAGTTACGCGGCCCCCTATGCAACGGCCGCCTCGTCCTGGGAACGGGCCAAAACCCGATCCAGGCCATCACGAAAACCGATGTTTCGCGGGGCCGTCGCCGTTGGCAGGCCGATCACGCTGGCCAGTCCGGACCGCCCCGGAGGTCTTTCCCGGGCTGCGCGGCAGCACCGGGGCGACCAAGCAACTCAGCGCTGGTGCTGCGCCTTGCGGGCATCCCGCGCCGCCTGATGGCCGGCCAGGATGGAGGCGACGCGCGAACGGGTCATCGGCTTGCGCTGGCTCTGCTCGCGCAGGGCGGCGGCGCGGGCTTCGGCCTTGGCCTTGCGCTCCTCCTTCTGGCGCTCGATCTCGGCCAGACGCTCGGCGCGGCGGGCGGCCATGCGGGCATCGCGGGCCTGCTCCGCGGCGAGGCGTTCGGCGCGGCGGGCGGCGAGTTCGGGATCATCCTGGGTCGGGCGCGCACGGAAAGCCTCCAGCATCGCCTGCTTCGCCTTGGCCTGATCCTCAAGCCGCTGGGTCAGGCTTCCTGGGGTATGCTTGCTCATGCTCAGGCTTCAGCCTCCTTGCTGTGTGGAAATGGAATGGTCCGGCACGATCCCGCCGGGCACGGATGAGCGGTGCCTTCCGGCCCCTGCCTGCCGCGACAGGGCGGCGAAAGCATAGGACGAGCCGGAGGGACCATGCCGCTTCAGCATAGCCCAGGAATATCGGTTCCGGAAAAGAAACGGTTCAGCGACCCGCGAGGACAGGGCTTGGGGCTTTTCGCCCGGGCGAGGATCCCGATGGAACCCCGGATGTGCCGTCCACAGTGACAGTGGGTCGAATACCAGATCGAGGATTGGGAAGGAATGGTGGGCGCACTAGGGCTCGAACCTAGGACCCGCTGATTAAGAGTCAGCTGCTCTACCAACTGAGCTATGCGCCCGACCGTTTCGAACCGCTCCGCTTTTCAGCGGTGCCGTCCGTGTCGGTGGCGCCTATTTACCGTCTTCCGCGGCAGGGTCAACCCCCCTGCCCCAATTCTTTGCCGCTATTCCTTTGCCGCCGCGAACTCGGCGTCACGATGCACCCAGACGCTGGCCAGCAGGCCGAAGCCGACCATGGCGGTGATCATCGCCGAGCCGCCATGGCTGATCAGGGGCAGCGGCACGCCGCCCACCGGGATGGAGCCGGTGACCATGGCGATGTTGATGAAGACGTAGAGGAAGAAGTTGGTGCCGAGCCCGATCGCGACCAGCCGGCCGTACTGGTGGCGGCAGCGGATCGCGACAAGGAAGGCGAAGACGACGATCAGCGCGAGCAGCCCCAGCGTGGCGATCGCGCCGAAGAAGCCGAATTCCTCGGCGATCATGGTGAAGATGAAGTCGGTCTGCTTCTCGGGCAGGAAGTTCAGGTGCCCCTGGGTGCCCTGCAGGAATCCCTTGCCCCAGAGCCCGCCGGAGCCGAGCGCGATCTTGGACTGGATGATGTTGTAGCCCGCGCCGAGCGGGTCGCTCTCGGGGTCGAGGAAGGTTGTGATGCGCGCCTTCTGGTAGTCGTGCAGGTGGTCGTAGGCGATGGGCGCGGCGGTGCCGATGGCGGCGAAGAGCAAGGCGAAGAGATACCAGCGCGCGCCGGAGGCCCAGAAGATCGCCAGGCCGATGGCGCCGGTGATCAGCGCCGTGCCGAGATTCGGCTGCTTCAGGATCAGCGCCATCGGCACCAGCACGGCGATGGCGGGCGGGACCAGGAAGAAGAGGTTGCCCATCCTTTCCCACGAGGCGCGGTGGAACCAGGAGGCGAGCGCCAGGACCAGGAGGATCTTCATCAGCTCCGAGGGCTGGAGCTGGATCGGGCCGATATCGATCCAGCGCTGCGCGCCCTTGCCCACCTGCCCGTGCAGCATCACCAGCACGAGCAGGCCCAGGCCGAAGGCATAGCCGAGCCAGGAGAGCTTCGCGATCACGCGGATGTCCACCAGCGCGATGCAGACCATCAGGATCAGCCCGAAGGCGAAGCGGATGGCGTGCTTGCTGGCATAGATGGCCGGGTTGCCGCCACCCGCCGAGTAGAGGGCGACATAGCCGACACCGGCCAGGGCGCAGAGCATGAGGATGAAGATCCAGGGCATGGCCCAGAGCTTCTCCAGGACGCCGAAGCCGCGCTCGACGCGCAGCAGGCGGCGCTCGTAGAGGCCGGACATCTCAGCGTCTCCCCCCCGGGGGCCGGGGACTGGGGTCTTCCAGGGGGCCGGCATCGGCCACGCGGGGCCCGGCGGGGGTCGGCACCTGCCGGAAGCGCTCGATGGTGTCCATCATGATCTGCTTGCCCAGAGGGGCGGCCGCGGCGGAGCCGGCGAGGCCGTGCTCGACCACCACGGCCACGGCGTAGCGCGGGTCCTCATAGGGAGCGAAGCAGACGAAGAGCGCGTGCGGGCGCCATTCGCGCGGCAGGTTCTCGGCCCGGAAGCCGCGCTCCCGCTGCTCGCGGGTCACGCGCTTGACCTGCACGCTACCCGTCTTGCCGGCCAGGATGCCATAGCCTCCGGGCAGTCGCCCGGCGGCGCCGGTGCCGCGTTCCTCGTTCACCACGGCGTACATGCCCTCCCGCATCAGGCGCAGGTCGCGCTCGGACATGCCCAGGGAGGGCCAGTCCTCCGCCTTCACGCCCCGGATCAGCTTGCCGCCGATCGCGTGGGTCAGGTGGGGCTGCACCGCCCTGCCGGTGGCGAGGCGGGCGGTCATCGTGGCCAGGGAGAGCGGGGTGAGCTGATAGAAGCCCTGGCCGATGCCATGCACGATGGTGTCGCCCAGGTTCCAGGGCTTGCCCTGCTTCAGGCGCCATTCGCGGGTGGGCACGAAGCCGCTGCGCGTGCCCGGCAGCTCGATCTGCAGGTCCACCCCCATGCCGAAGCGCTTGGCCATGGCGGCGATGCGGTCGATGCCGGTGCGCTTGGCCATCTCGTAGAAGAAGACGTCGCAGGAGAGTTTGAGCGCGTTGCGCATGTTGATCGAGCCATGGCCGTAGCGCGACCAGCAGTGGAAGCGCGTGTCGCCCAGGTCGTAGTAGCCGGGGCAGAAGACCCGGTCCTCCGGCGTGACCACCTTGGCGTCCAGCGCCGCCATGCCCACCACCATCTTGAAGGTGGAGCCCGGCGCGTAGAGGCCGTTCGTCACCTTGTTGATCAGCGGCGTGGAGCGCTTGCTGGTCCACTCCTTCCATTGCGCGGCGGAGACGCCGGAATCGAAGAGAGCGGGGTCGAAGGAGGGCTGGCTCGCCATGGCCAGGACCTCGCCCGACTTCGCGTCGAGCACGATGGCGCTGGTGCCTTCCTCGCAGCGGCCGCGCACGCTGCGCTGGAGCTGGGCATCGACGCTGATCTGGATGTCCTGGCCCGGCACGCCCTCGCGGCGGTCCAGCTCGCGGATCACGCGGCCGACGACGTTCACCTCCAGGCGCTGGGACCCGGCACGGCCGCGCAGGATGGTGTCGTGGTAGCGTTCGATCCCCGCGCGGCCGACGCGGATGCCCGGCAGTTCCAGCAGCGGGTCGTTGCCGATGTCGCGTTCCGCCGGCGGGGCGACGTAGCCCACCACATGGGCGAGCTGCTCGTGCTCCGGATAGTCGCGCGTGGTGCCGACATCGACGCTGATGCCCGGCAGGTCCGGCGCGTTGATCTCCAGCAGCGCCATCTCGTCCCAGGTCAGGAAGTCGCGGACGGTGACGGGGATGAAGCGGCGGCGGCGGCGGATGTCGCGCTCGATGCGGGCCTTCTCGTGGTCCTGCAAGGGCAGCAGCTTCGAGAAGGTCTCCAGCACCGCCGGCACGTCGCCCGCCGATTCCGCGGTCAACAGGGCGCGCCAGTTCAGCCGGTTGGCGGCGACGATCTCGCCGTTGCGGTCCATGATGCGGCCGCGCGGCGGCGCCAGGAGGCGGGTGGAGATGCGGTTCTCCTCCGCCAGCGTGGCGTAGCGGTCGCCCTCGTCCACCTGCAGCCGGTGCAGGCGATAGCCGAGGAAGCCCAGCCCGCCGAGCTGGATGCCGCCCAGCACCAGGGCGCGACGGGTGAAGATGGAGCGCCGCCGCTCCTCCTCGCCCCGGCGGCTCATGGCCGCCCTCCCGGGTGCCGGATGCTCATGCCAGGCTCTCCGCCTGCTGCATGGCCACGTGGATGCGGGTCAGGATGGCCGCCACCGCCGGGTAGGCGCCGGCGGCGAGGCCGGCCTGCACCAGGGCGGCCATGGGGGGGGAGAGCTGCCAGCTGAGCACCGTCTGAAGAAGGTAGGAGAGCCCCGCCACCGCAAGGGCGAAGGCGCAGAAGATCAGCCAGACCGTGGCGAAGGAGCGCCGGGCGACGAAGCGGCGCAGGCGGAAGGCGGTGCCGTGCACCAGCAGCAGGGTCAGGATGCCCTGGCCGAGCGGGGCGAAGTTCAGCAGGTCCTGCAGGAAGCCCAGGCCGAAGACCGCCAGGGCCGGCATGGCCGAGGGGCGGAAGACCGTCCAGAAGAAGACGCAGCCCAGCACCAGGCCGGGCCCCAGCGTCGGCAGCCCGACCGGGGTGGCGGCGAGAATGAGGACCAGGGCAGTGCCGGCCACCGGAATGGCGGCACGCGCGACGGCGTCCAGCCGGCGCAGCAGGCCGGGCGCCGGGTCCGGCTGCCCCAGGGGGGGATGCCGCCACATCAGAGGGAGGCCGGGCCGGGAAAGGACGAAGGGAAAGAGACGGGCATCGGCGCTACTTCCGGGGCTCCGGCCGGGACTCGGGGCGGACCACCGCCTCCGGCGGCAGGATGCCGGCCAGGCCGAAATCGAAGATGCGCACCATGTCCAGCCGGCCGAGCTGCGCGAAGAGCTCCACCTCCGGCGCGCCGGAATCCTCCGACCAGTGGACCACGCCCACGGGCAGCCCCGTCGGGAAGGCGGCGGCCTCGGCGCTGGTGACCACCCGCTCACCCTCCTGCGGCGGCGTGCCCTCCGGCCAGTGCTGCAGGCGCGGGCGGGCGCCATTGGTGCCGATCATCATGGCGCGGGAGCGCGAGCCCTCCAGCACCACCGGGATGCGGCTGTTGATGTCGGTGACCAGGAGGATGCGGGCGGAACGCTCGCCCACCTCGGTGATGCGGCCGGCCAGGCCGCGCTCGTCCAGCGCCACCTGCCCCTTGCGCAGGCCGAGTCCCGGCGCCTTGGCCACCAGCACCGCCCGGGCATAGATGCCGCCGGCATCGGCCACCACGCGCACGGTGTGGTAGGTGGCGGAGGCGGTGGAGACGAAGGAGAGCTGGCGGCGGAGCTGGGCGTTCTCGGCCTCCAGCGCCAGGGCGGCATTCTGCCAGCGGAGGAGGAACTCGTTCTCCTCTCGCAGCCGGGCATTCTCGCCGCGGATCTGCCAGAGCTCGCTGGCCTCCTGCGCCAGCCCCTGCGCGGCCTCCACCGGCCGCGACAGCACGGCGTAGAACGGCGCGAGCGAATCGGCCAGCGACATGCGCAGGCGCTCCACCAGCAGCGGATCGGCCTTGCCCAGGAGCATCGCCCCGAAGGCCGCCGCGATCAGCACGGGCAGAGTGAGCCGTGACAGGGCCTGCCGGAGCGGGATGCTCAGTCGGATCATTCACACGAGTCCTGGCGGGCGCCCGGCATGGCCCCGCGATGGGAGTCCTCAATACATCGAGGACAGGACGTGGCGAAGCCGCTTCATTTCCTCAAGGGCCCGGCCGGTGCCGAGCGCGACGCAGGACAGGGCCTCGTCCGCCACGGAAACGGGCAGGCCGGTCGCATCGCGCAGCACTTGGTCCAGCCGGTACAGCAGGGCGCCACCGCCGGTGAGGACGATGCCCTTGTCCACGATGTCGGCGGCCAGTTCCGGCGGCGTGTTCTCCAGGGCGACCTTCACCGCCTCGACGATCGCGGTCACCGGCTCGCTCAGGCTCTCGGAGATCTGGCGCTGGCTGACCCAGACCTCGCGCGGCACGCCGTTCATCAGGTCGCGGCCGCGGACCTCGATGACCGGGCCTTCCTCGCCGTAATCGGGCACGGCGGCGGCGCCGATGGCCATCTTGATGCGCTCGGCCGTGCTTTCGCCGATCAGCAGGTTGAACTGGCGACGGATGTAGCTGATCACGGCCTCATCCATCTTGTCGCCGCCGACGCGGACGGAACGGGCATAGACGATGCCGCCCAGCGAGATCACCGCGACCTCGGTGGTGCCGCCGCCGACATCCACGACCATGGAGCCGGAAGGCTCGGTCACCGGCAGGCCGGCGCCGATGGCGGCCGCCATCGGCTCCTCGATCAGCAGCACCTTGCGGGCGCCGGCGCTCTCGGCGCTCTCCTGGATCGCGCGCCGCTCGACGGCGGTGGAGCCGGAGGGCACGCAGATCACGATCATCGGCGAGGCAAAGGAGCGGCGGTTGTGCACCTTGCGGATGAAGTGCTTGATCATCTCCTCCGCCACCTCGAAATCCGCGATCACGCCGTCGCGCATCGGGCGGATGGCGGCGATGTTGCCGGGGGTACGGCCGAGCATGTGCTTGGCTTCCTCGCCCACGGCGAGGACCTGCTTGCGGCCACGGAGATCGGCGATGGCCACCACGGAGGGCTCGTTCAGAACGATGCCGCGGCCCTTCACATAGACGAGGGTATTGGCGGTCCCAAGATCGATGGCCATGTCGGCCGAAAGGAAGCCGAACATGCGGGAGAACATGCGCTTGACGCCTCGTGCGTGAGGAATGGGTAGCGGGGGAGCGCGCCTGACTAGCCCCCCTGGCGCGCGGGCTCAAGCCCCTCTTGCACCCATTGCCGGCATGGCAGGGCGTCTCGGCGTGTCTCGAAAATGCAACCGCGCACTGTGCGGCACGTTACCGGGCCGGAAAGCCAAACAGGGATTTGGCTGCAAGGATGCAACGATGGAGCGAAGCCATGCGTAAGTCCACCCTCACCGTCCTGGCCCTGGCGGGACTGACCCTGGGAGCCTGCGGCTACAGCACGGGAGACAGGGCGCTGTCCGGTGGTGCGCTGGGCGGCTTGGCTGGTGCGGGCATCGGGTCACTGTCCGGTAATGCGGGGACCGGTGCGCTGATCGGCGCGGGCGCGGGTGCGATCGGCGGTGCCGCGACCAGTGGCAACGACGTCAATCTCGGCCGGCCGGTCTGGCGGTAGGTAAACGCCACAACCCAGGCTTCCGTTCAGAAAGGCACTGCCTCCGGCCCAACGGCCGGAGGCAGTGCCTTTGTCGTTTCTGCTTCCTGGCATGCGGAAGGAACCGGTTGCGGTTCAACGGCCGGAACCGTCCCGCTGGCGAGTGCAGCCAGGGGGCAGAGGGGTCCGGCCGCACCCATGTCGGACCGGACAGCCCCCCCCCGAGATGAAAAGGGCGTCACGGGCGGATCGCTCCGCCCGCGCGCCGCCGGTCAGGCCGTCATCGCTGCCGGAGCGGTGCGCTCGCGCTTCACCAGCAGCTTGTTCAGCGCGTGGATATAGGCGCGGGCGGAGGCGACGATGGTGTCGGTGTCGGAGCCCTGCCCGTCCACCAGCTTGCCGCCTTCCTCCAGCCGCACGGTGACGCGGGCCTGGGCATCGGTGCCGCCGGTGACGGACTGCACGGCGAAGAGGCGCAGGCCCACCTCGTGCGGGAAGGCGGCGCGGATGGCATTGAAGGTGGCGTCCACCGCGCCGTCGCCGACCGCCATGCCCTCATGCGCCTCGCCATCCACCTCCAGCTTCAGCGTCGCCATGGGATGGGTGTGCAGGCCGGCGGTGACGGTCAGCGCGGTCAGCTTGATGCGGTCATGGGTGCGCAGGATCTGGTCGTCCACCAGCGCGACGATGTCCTCGTCATAGACGACCTTCTTGCGGTCAGCGATTTCCTTGAAGCGGGCGAAGGCGTCGTTGAGCTGGTTGTCGCCGACCTCGTAGCCCAGGGCCTTCAGCTTGTCGCGGAAAGCGGCGCGGCCGGAATGCTTGCCCATGACCAGGGAGGAGTTGGTCCAGCCGACGCTTTCCGGCGTCATGATCTCGTAGGTGCCGCGGTCCTTCAGCATGCCGTCCTGGTGGATGCCGGACTCGTGCGCGAAGGCGTTGCGGCCGACGATGGCCTTGTTGGGCTGCACGTCAAAGCCCGTGATGGTGGCCAGCAGGCGCGAGGTCTTGAGGATGCTCGACGTGTTGATGCCGGTGACCTTGTTCAGGGCGTTCTGCCGGGTGCGGATCGCCATGGCGACCTCCTCCAGGCTGGCATTGCCCGCGCGCTCGCCGATGCCGTTGATGGTGCACTCCACCTGCCGCGCCCCGGCCTGGATGGCGGCCAGGGTGTTCGCCACGGCCAGGCCCAGGTCATTGTGGTTGTGGGTGGAGAAGATCACCGTGTCGGCGCCCGGCACGCGCTCCCGCAGCATGGTGAAGATGCGGGCCATGTCCTCGGGCACCGCATAGCCGACCGTGTCGGGGATGTTGATGGTGGTGGCGCCGGCCCGGATCGCGGCCTCGACGCAGCGGCACAGGAAGTCGTCCTCGGTGCGGCTGCCATCCTCGGCGGACCATTCCACATCGGCCACGTGCTGGCGGGCCAGGGTGACGGAGGCAGCAACGGCCTCCAGCACCTGCTCCTGCGTCATGCGCAGCTTGGCGCGCATGTGCAGCTCGGAGGTGGAGATGAAGGTGTGGATGCGCGGGCGGGCGGCGGTCTTCACCGCCTCGGCAGCGCGCAGGATGTCCTTGGGCGCGGAGCGGGACAGGCCGCAGATCACGGGGCCGGACTTCGCGAAGCGGTCGGCGATGGACTTCACGCTGTCGAAGTCGCCGGGCGAGGCGATGGGGAAGCCTGCCTCCAGCACGTCGGCGCCCAGTTCGGCCAGGGCATCCGCCATGCGCAGCTTCTCCTCCAGGTTCATGGAGAAGCCGGGGGACTGCTCGCCGTCGCGCAGCGTGGTGTCGAAGATGATGACCCGTTCGCCCGGGATGGTGCCGAAGGAGGGATGGGTGATGGACATCGGGGGATTCTCGACTGTTCTACCGTGGCTGGGCCGCCGCCGGGGCGTGGTTTCCGGTGGCGGGTGGGCCGGGACGCGGCATCTCGCGCGTCGCACCGGCCCCTGATCCCCGGGAATGAACCCGAGGGGAGATCCCCTGAACGCGGCCGGCGGTGTCCCGCCGGGGTTACGCCCAGGGGCCGGTAAGTCGAAGGAGAAGGAGGCGCGCGCCATCGCAGGCCGGAAGGCCCACGGAAAAGGCAGCGATGTGGCCGCGCGCGGTCATGACGCCAGCGTTAGCAGCACTTGCCGGGCTGGACAACCACTTCCCTTGCGGCTTCTGTCCGCGCCGGAGCGGACCGCCGGTTCCGCCCGGACTGGGCATCCGGTGTTGTCATGGGGGCGGAAAACTTTGGTGTGGCGTTGTCCGCTATGGGGCAGGCGCCCTTGCGATGGGAAAGGCCGGGGGCCATGCAGCCGCGCGAGGGAAGCGGGATCCGTCCCGGGGGAAGGAGGGGGACCAGCCCGGGCAACGGAGCATGGCTGCCGGAAGGATACCGGGGCGCCATACGCGGACGGACCGTGACGGGCGAAGTCCATGATTCGCGGGGATGAGAATTCGGCCCGGCCCCCGGCAGGCCTGGCCGGACCAGGAGTGCGATGCGAAGCAAGGCGGGAATCGGGGATCTGGCGCAGCACCGGAAAGACGGGGGCGAGGCCGGGAATGATGGTCCCATGACGGATCAGCCCGGTCGGGAGCCGCAGGCCCCGCCGGCCTGTCTCTTGATCACAAGTCTCGACGTCA
>NZ_BDLP01000015.1:0-31428 GCF_001950415.1 Roseomonas sp. TAS13 | reverse complement strand
CCTCATGCGCCGCGTTGACATGGGCGTTGAGCAGGCAGATCGCCACCGCCTCGGGCCGCAGCGCGCGCAGCCGCTCCAGCACCGCCGAGACCGAGGCCCCGTCCAGCGCCGTCTCCACCCCGCCGTCGCCGCGCAGCCGCTCCGCCACGCCGAGGCGCCGGTCGCGCGGCACCAGCGGGGGCTCCACCTTCTGCTTCAGCCCGTAGATGTCGCGGCGGGTGTGGCGGCCGATCTCCAGCACGTCCTCGAAACCCGCCGTGGTCAGCAGCACGCCGCGCGCGAGGCGCCGCTCCAGCACCGCGTTGGTGGCGATGGTGGTGCCGTGCAGCAGCAGGCGGATGTCGGCGAGGGCGAAGCCGTAGCGCTCCGCCGCCGCCTCGATGCCCGTCATCAGCCCGATGGAGGGGTCCTCCGGCGTGGTCGGGGTCTTGAGGCTGTGCAGCCCGCCGGTCCGCTCGTCGAGGATCTGCAGGTCGGTGAAGGTGCCTCCGATATCGATGCCGATCCGGATATGGCGCTGGGAAGACAAGGGAGGAATCCTGATCACATGCCGAGATAGGCACGCCGCACATCGGCGTTGCCGGCGATCTCCGCGGCCGGGCCGGACATCACGACCCGGCCGGTCTGCAGCACATAGGCGCGGTCGGCGATGGCCAGCGCCTCGGCCAGCCGCTGCTCCACCAGCAGCACCGTGACGCCGAGGGCGCGGATGCGCGTGACCGCCGCCAGGATGTCATCCACCAGCTTCGGCATGATGCCCTGGCTGGGCTCGTCGAGCATCAGCAGCTTCGGCTGGGTCAGCAGGGCGCGGCCGATGGCCAGCATCTGCTGCTCCCCGCCCGAGAGCGTGCCGGCGAGCTGCGGCAGGCGTTCCTTCAGCCGGGGAAAGAGCTCGAAGACCAGTTCCAGCGGCCTGAAGCGGTCCGGGTCGCCCTTGCGCGCATAGGCGCCGAGGCGGAGGTTGTCCTCCACCGAAAGGCGCGGAAAGAGCCGTCGCCCCTCGGGCACAAGGTTGACGCCGAGGCGCGCGATCCGGTGCGAGGGCATGCGGCGCAGGCTCTCGCCCTGGAAGGCGATCCGCCCCTCGGTCGCGACCTGGCCGGCGATGGCCTTCAGCAGCGTGCTCTTGCCCGCGCCATTGGCACCGACCACCGCCACCACCTCGCCCTGGCCGACCTCCAGATCGACGCCCTGCAGGGCCATGAGGCCCCGGTAGCTGGCGGAAACGCCCTCAAGCCGCAGCATAGCGGTCCCCCAGATAGGCGCGGATCATCTCCGGGTCGCGCACCACCTCCTGCGGCGAGCCGGTGAGCAGGACCTTGCCGAGATTCAGCACCACGGCGCGGTCGATCAGCGGCAGCAGAACCTCCATCACATGCTCGACCATGATGATGGTGACGCCCTGGTCGCGCACCGCGCGGATGAGCTGCACGCCGGACTGTGCCTCGGAGGGTGTCAGCCCGGTCAGCATCTCGTCCAGCAGCAGGATGCGCGGCTTCGTCGCCAGGGCGCGCGCCACCTCCAGCCGCCGCTTCTCGGGCGGCGTCAGCGAGATGGCCGGCCTATCCATGCGCCCGAGCAGCCCGGCGAAGTCCAGCACCTGCTCGGCCGCGGCCATCGCCTCCCGCGCGGTGCGGTGGCGGGTGAAGGCGCCCACCATCACATTCTCCAGCACGGTCATGGAGTCGAAGGAGCGCACCACCTGGAAGGTGCGGGCGATGCCGCGCCGCGTGCATTCCACCGGCCCGAGGCCGGAGATGCGCTGCCCCTCCATGCGGATCTCGCCGGTATCGGGCGTGACCTCGCCGGAGATCGAGTTGAACAGCGAGGTCTTGCCCGCGCCGTTCGGCCCGATCAGGCCCAGGATCTCGCCGCGATGGACGTCGAAGGTGATGTCGCTGTTCGCCTGCACGCCGCCGAAGCGCTTGCTGACGTTGCGGACCTCAAGAAGCGCGGCCATCGCCACCTCCCGCCTGGCTCCTGACGCCGAGCAGGCTGACCAGCCCCTGCGGCCGGGCCAGCGCCACGATCATGATCAGCAGCCCGTAGATCATCAGGTCCACGCCACTGCCGGAGCCACCCAGGTAGGAGCGCGAGAGTTCCGACACCGGGATCAGCACCGCCGCGCCGATCAGCGGCCCCCAGAGCGTGCCGACGCCGCCCAGCACCGCGGGCAGGGCGATCAGGATGGAGAAGGAGCCCGCGAGGATGCTGTCCGGGTCGATATAGCCGACATACTGCGCGTAGATCGCGCCGCCGACGCCGGTGAGGAAGCCGCTGATCGCGGCCGCCGCCATCTTGGAGGGGAAGACCCGCACGGCGAGGCTGCGCGCCGCCGTCACGTCGTCCTTCACCGCGCGCCAGGAATAACCCCAGCGCGAGCCCTCGATCGCCCAGGCCACAACCCAGGTCAGGGCGGCGAAGCCCAGGGTGATGAAGTGCCAGGGCAGCTTGGAGATGCGGAACTGCAGGTTCAGCCAGGAATCCGGCCCCAGCGGCACATAGATGCCCATCGCGCCACCGACCCATTCCCAGTTCAGGAAGAGCAGGTAGCCGATCTCCCCCACCACCACGGTCGCGATGGCGTAGTAGTGGCCGGACAGGCGGAAGCAGGGCCAGCCGACCAGCAGGGCGCAGAGCCCGGCCACGATGCCCGCCGCCGCCATGCCGAGCACCGGCGGCACGCCCGCATGGACGAAGAGCATGGTGGAGACATAGCCGCCCACGCCGAAATACAGCGCATGGCCCAGCGAGATCTGGCCGCAATAGCCGCCCAGGATGTTCCAGGCCTGGCTGAGCCCGGCATAGAGCAGGGTCAGGATGATCAGGTTCTGCGCATAGACGTCGGTGACGCCGAAGGGCAGCGCCGCGAGCAGGAGCAGGATCACCGCGCCGACCAGGAGCTCGCGCCGCCGGCGGCGGGTGATGGCGTTGGCGCGCGGCGGCGCGGCGGCGGCCTGTTGCAGGGTGGTGGACATCACAGCTTCCCGAACAGGCCGCGCGGGCGGAAGGCCAGCACGAACATATAGAGGGCGAACATCCCGATCTGCTTGACCGAGGGTTCCAGCACCAGGGCGGTGAGGGATTCCGCGAGGCCCACCAGCAGCCCGGCCACCAGCGCGCCCAGCAGGCTGCCGAAGCCGCCCAGCGCCACGGTGACATAGGCGATGGTGGCGAAGTTCACGCCCACATTGGGCGAGACGTAGTAGAAGGTGGCCAGCATCGCGCCCGCCACGCCCACCGCCGCGGCGCCCATGCCCCAGCCGATGGCGAAGATGCGGTCGCGGTCGATGCCGATCAGCGCCACCGCGTCGCGGTCCTCGCGCGTCGCCTCCAGCGCCCGGCCGAACTCGGTGCGCGAGACGGCGAGCAGCGCGGCGAAGGCCAGCAGGCAGACCACCGAGGCCACGAGCTGCGGCAGCGGCAGGTAGATGCCGGCGAGGTTCACCGTGCGGTCGCTGACCCAGGTGCCGGTGAGGCTCTGGAACTCGCTGCCGAACAGGTACTGCGCCGCGCCGCGCAGGAAGATCGCCAGGCCGAAGGTCACGAAGATCTGCGACATGCCGCGGTTGAAGGTGACGGACAGAGCCCGCCCGATCAGCAGGCGGTAGATCGCCATGCCGAAGCCGAACAGCAGCAGCGCCACCAGCGGCAGCAGCAGGATCGGGTCGAGGCCGCTGTACTGGTAGAGGATCAGCGTCGCGAACATGGCGAGCATCAGCAGCTCCCCATGGGCGAAGTTCACCACGTCCATCAGCCCGAAGATCAGCGACAGCCCGGCCGCCACGAGGGCATAGATCATGCCCATCAGCAGGCCGCTCACCACGGCCTGCGCGATCAGTTCAACGGTCATCCCCTTCGGCGCTTACTGGCCGACGTTCCAGACCAGCGGCACCGAGGCCACGTCGGACGGCCAGACGGTCCGGTAGGAGCCCTTGGTCACCTGCTGGATCACCGGCGTGCCGAGCAGGTTGTTGCCTGCCTTGTCGAACTTCACGCCCTTCCAGGGCATGATGGTCTGGTCGCCGGCGATGTCGGTCGCCTGGAAGGCCTTCTGAAGGTCGGCCGCCCTGGTCGAGCCGGCGCGGTTGATCGCGTCCGCCGCCACCTGGAGCGCGGTGAACTCGCGCGCGGTGTTGTCGTTCAGGTCCTTGTTCTGCCTGGCCTTGTAGAGCGCGTTGATCTTCTCGATCGCCGGCCGGCTGCTGCCCGCGTCGATGGCGAAGGAGGAGCGGCTGAGCACGCCCTCGGCCATGGCGCCGACGCCGGCGAGGAAGGCCTGCTCCTGGAAGCCCGCCGCCTGGGCCATGATCGCCTTGGGCTTGTAGCCGATCTCGTTCATGGCGCGCAGGATCAGGATGGCGTCGCTGGTATAGGAGGAGGGCATCAGCACATCCGCGTCCGCCGCCTTGAGCCGCTGCGCCTCGGCGGCGAGGCTCGGCGAGTTGGCGCGGTACTTGATGTCGGCCAGGACCTTGATGCCCGCCTGCTCCGCCATCTTCCGCTGGATGGTGGCGCTGTCCGTGCCGAAGATGCTGTCCTCGTAGAAGAGCGAGATGGAGCCGACCTTGCGGCCGGTCTTCTCCCCCGTCTCCTTGAAGAAGTCGAACATGGCCTCGGTGAAGGTCACGTCGTTCGGCGAGGGCCGGAAGAACCATTGCAGCCCGCGCTGCGTCAGGCTGGGCGAGGAGTTGTCGGCGGAGACATAGGGGATCTGGTAGCGCTCGGTGACCTGGGAGATGGTCGCCGCCGTGGCGGAGGAGAAGCTGCCGATGATCAGCGCCACCTTCTCCTGCGTGATCAGGCGCTCGGCCTCGGCGCGGGCCTTCTGCGGGTCGTTCTGGTGGTCGGCGAAGACCAGGCGGAGCTTCGCGCCGCCCAGCTTCGGCAGGCCGCCGCCCTCGCCCAGCAGCATGGGCACGCGGTCGTGCTGGCCGTTGATGATCTCGGTGCCCACCTCCATCACCGCCTTGGCGTCCTGCCCGATCTGGGCGCTGTTGCCGGTCAGCGGATAGACGGCCCCGATCACCACCTCCTCGGCGGCGTGGGCGCGGCGGATGTTCACGAGCGGGAGGCTGGCGGACCCCAGGGCGGCCCCCAGGGCGGAGGCACGGAGCGCGGCACGGCGAGTGAGCATGGACCCTCTCTGGCGATGGAACGGATGCGGCTCCGCCGGCACCGGCAGAGTTCGTCCGAGGCATGGACGGCTTGGCCGCCGGGAAGGCTCGCGGGGGCGCTGGCGGCCACCGGACGGGTCCAAAGCTCAGGACGGAAGGATCGGCGAGACGCATCCATTCTGTCCAATTGGCTTTCACAACCGGATGCCATCAGCCAGGCTTATGGAAGAATGCCGAAATACCGGGCAGTTGCGCGGCGTCATCGCAAGGTCCTGGCGCACCGGAAGGCCGCTTCCGGCGCCGGGACCCCATATTCCGCATCGCCCGCCCGGCGCGCCGGATGGGCAAGGCGCCGGCGCATCCCGCATAGTCCCCTCCAGCCGGAGGTGGCCGCCAGCGAGGACCATGATCGACCTGCGAAGCCTGGAGATCTTCTACTGGGTCGCGACGCTGGAAAGCTTCGGCCGGGCGGCGGAGCGGCTCTACACCACGCAGCCCGCCGTTTCCCAGCGCGTGGCGGGGCTGGAGACGGAACTCGGCCACAGGCTCTTCGAGCGCTCCGGACGCTCGATCCACCTGACGCCCAAGGGGCGCCACCTGCTGGGCTATGCCGAGCGCCTGCTGCGGCTGCACACGGAGATGGTGCAGACCATCGCCGCCGGGGAGCAGCTCGGCGGCGTGGTGCGCCTCGGCGTCGCCGAAACCATCGTGCAGACCTGGCTGTCGGACTTCATCGAGCAGGTGAACACGCGCCACCCGACCGTCACCTTCGAGATCGAGGTCGCCATCACCCCGGACCTCAAGCAGGCGCTGCTGCGGCAGGAGATGGACCTCGCCTTCGTGACCGGCCCGCTCTCGGAGCCGGAGCTCATGGACCTGGAGCTGATCTCCTACCCGATCCGCTTCCTGGCCGGCCGCCGCACGCGCTTCGAGGAGGAGCCGGTGCCGCCGGAGGCGCTGCGCCGGCACCCGCTCATCACCTTCCCCAAGAACACCGTCAACCACCGCGACCTGCGCCAGGCCTTCCAGGCGCTGGGCCTGGGCGCGCCCCGCATCCATGCCAGCGCCTCGCTCGCCACCATGATCCGCATGGCGGTGGACGGCATCGGCATCGCCGCCATCCCCCCCGTGGTCGCGCAGAACGAGATCGCGCGCGGCGAGCTGCGCCTGATCGAGACACCGCTGCGCCTGCCGCTGGCCCGCTTCACCGCAAGCTACCGCCCGGCACCCGATGCCGTCCTGGTGCCCAAGCTGGCGGGGATCGCGGTCAGCGTGGCGCACGCCTATGCACAGCAGCACGGCTTCATCTGAAGGCGCCGCCGTTGCCGAGCGCCCCGCACCTGGGGGCCAGAGCAACGCCGGGCGTAGCGCCCAGGCGCCCGCGTCAGCGCGCGGGAACGACCGCCCCGCCGTAGCGGCTCGCCGGCACCGGCACACCCAGGTTCCCGCGCAGGGTGCGGGAGGCGTATTCCGTGCGGAACATCCCGCGCCGCTGCAGTTCCGGCACCACCTGCGCCGCGAAATCCTCCAGCCCCACGGGCAGGGCAGCGGGGCAGATGTTGAAGCCGTCCGCCGCCTCGGCCTCCACCCAGGCCTCCATCTCGTCGGCGATCTGCTTCGCGGTGCCGATCAGGATGCGCGAGCCGAAGCCCGCCGCGATGGTGGTGTAGAGCTGCCGGATGGTGAGGTTGTCGCGGCGCGCCAGCTTCAGCAGGTTCTGCGCGATGCTGCGGACCTTGGGGTCGTTCGGCTCCGGCACCGGCCCGTCCAGCGAATGGGCGGAAAGGTCGCCCATCTGGCCGTAGAGATAGGAAAGCCCCAGCTCCGGCGCGACCAGCGCGTTCAGCAGGTCGTACTTCTCGCGCGCCTCGGCCTCCGTCTCGCCGATGAAGGGGGTGATGCCGGGAAGGATCTTCATCCCCTCCGGGTCCCGCCCCTTGCGCGCGGCGCGCTCCTTGAGGTCGCGGTAGTAGCTGCGGCCGGTGTCGATCTCGTGCGGCACGGCATAGATGACCTCGGCGCTCTCCGCCCCGATCTCCATGCCTGCCTCGGAGGCCCCGGCCTGGACCAGGACGGGACGCGCCTGCGGGCTGCGTGCCACGCTGAGCGGCCCCTTCACCTTGAAGTGCTTGCCCTGGTGGTTCAGCACATGCAGCTTCGCCGCGTCGAAGAAGATGCCGCTTTCCTTGTCGCGGACCAGCGCGTCGGCATCCCAGGAATCCCAGAGCCCCTTCACCACCTCGACGAATTCGGCGGCGCGTTCGTAGCGCGTGCCGTAGTCCAGGTGCTGGTCGCGGTTGAAGTTCTGCGCCTCCGCATCCGACCAGGAGGTAACGATGTTCCAGCCCGCGCGGCCGCCGCTGATCCTGTCCAGCGAGGCGTATTTCCGGGCGATGTGGTACGGTTCGTTGTAGGTGGTGGAGGCGGTGGCGACGAGGCCGATATGCGTGGTCATCGGCGCCAGGGCGGAGAGCAGGGTCAGCGGCTCCAGCTCCGCCGTCTGGGCGGAGCGGCAGAGCGAGCCCGGCGGCTCGTCCTTCGCGCGGATGCCGATGCCGTCGGCCAGGAAGACCATGTCGAACTTCGCCGCCTCGGCGAGCCGCGCGACGTTCAGGAAGTGGGAGAAGTCCGAGGCCCCGCCCGGATCGACCTGCGGATGGCGCCAGGCTGCGGCGTGATAGCCGAGATAGCGCATCGACAGGCCCATGCTGATCATCTTGCGGGCGGGCATGGCGGATCTCCTCAGGCGGCGCCGCGTTCCGGCACGCCGTGCAGGGTGCCGATCAGCGCGCGTGTGTAGTCGTGGCGGGGCTGGGTGAAGACCTGCTCGGTCGGGCCGATCTCCAGCAGCCTGCCGAAGTGCATCACCGCGACCCGGTGGCACAGGAAGTGTGCCGGAGACGCCGGGTGGAGCCTTAGTCACGATGCTTGTTCCTAGCGGGCATCCTGGTGAAAAATTTCGTTGTTCAGTATACATCTACGTCGACCGGGCACCGCAAGAGCAATCACTTTTGTATAAATCTTCCATAATTTCATAAATGCCCTTGCGTTGATCGACAGAGCCGAGAATTTCGGCATACCCAATCCCGGCGCAACCAAGGAGACGCGGGCGTGGATGAAATGGCCACCCTCCCGGCCGGCACCGACACGGCGCGCGGCCTCGACCTCTACACCGCCATGAAGGCGGAGATCGTCTCGCTGCGCCTCGCCCCCGGCACGCAGTTGCAGGAGGTGGCGCTGGGCCAGCGCTTCGGCGTCAGCCGCACGCCCGTGCGGGAAGCGTTGCAGGGCCTTCTGCATGACGGGCTGGTGGAGCGCTTCGGCCGGTTCTACCGCGTCATCCGCATGACGGAAGCCGAGATCCGCGACTTCTGTGAGTTGCGCGAGGCCCTGGAATGCATGGCGGTCGGCCTCGCCGTGGCGCGCGAGCCGGGCTGCACCACGGTGCTGGAAAGGCTGATCGCCGAGCAGGAGACAGCCTTCGCGCAAGGCGACCTCGATGCCTTCCACGCCCTCGACGGCGCCTTCCACCTCCGCATCGGCCAGGGCGCGGGCAATGCCGCGCTGCTGCGGCAGATGGAGATGCTGCACGACAAGGCGACGCTGGTGCGCGCCATGGAGGGCAGCCGCCCCCACTGGGCCGGGCGCGTGGTCGCCGAGCACTGCCGCATCCTCGATGCCATGCGGCGCCGGGAAGCGGACATCGCCGCGGCGGAGATGCGCTACCACATCCGCAGCGTCGTCATGCTCCGCCCCCGGCAGGCGCCGCTCCCGTCGCCAGAGGACGGGCCGGAGGCATCACCGGAAGGGACGCTGCAAGCCTCCGGAGCGGTCCACCCCGGCCTTCCCTGAGCCTTTCCCCGCCCCAGCTTGCTCACCCCGGCCTACCCGCCCCGGCCTCCCCGGCCCGTTGCCTTCAGCATTCCACGGGCCTATCCCTGTTCCCGATGGGGATGGGGTTCCCCCGAAACCGCCCGGATGGGCTGATGACTCCTACCGCAACCACGGAATGCGGTAGGGGTGCGTCCGGACCACGCCTGCCACTGGGCGGGTTCCTTCGCTCGCCCCGCAAGCAAGGAGCGAGCATGTCATTCACCACCTGCCTCCTGGTCATGATCGGCGGCGCCCTCGGCACCCTGGCGCGCTATGCCGTTTCCGTGCTGGCGCTGCCGATCAGCCGCGACCTGCCCTGGGGCACCATCCTCATCAACGTCGCCGGCTCCTTCGTCATCGGCTTCTTCGGCACGCTGACCCTGGCCCATGGCCGCTTCCCGGTGTCGGAGAACATACGCCTCTTCGTGATGATCGGACTCTGCGGCGGCTTCACCACCTTCTCCTCCTTCAGCCTCCAGACGCTGGACCTGCTGAGGAGCGGCGCCGTGCTTCGTGCGTCGATCAACATCGTGGCCTCCCTGCTGCTCTGCATCGGGGCGGTGGCCGTGGGCCACACCATCGCAGCCCATGTCAACGGCGGCGCCCGGCAGATCGCCCAGGCCGCCATCGAGGAGGATGCATGACGGCGGAAGCCCCATGCGTCATCGCTTGGGGCGGGGCACGGGGCGAGGCCCGACCTCCGGCGACGGCAGACGGACATGCCGCCGCTTGACCTCGGCCCCGGTCACGGCCCACTGGAACCCTTAGAGGTTCCCCGGATGGACGAGCTCACTCGGCAAAGGCCATCGGCTGGCCCGGAACAGCAAAAAGGGCGGGAGACGGGATGCGTGGCGGCCTGCCCGCGGACCCTGACCGATCTCGAGGCCGACCCCCTGGCCGTGATCGCCGAGGGGCGGGAAGCCGATCCCTTCCTGAGCTGGAAGGGCATCATCCGCCCGATCGACCGGGTGATCGACCGCGATGCGACCGCCCGGCACGCCGCCCGCCGTGCCGAGATGACCTCCCCCCGCTGCGTCGCCCAGCTCCTCCGGGCCGCCCGCTTCATCGAGCAGGCGCCCCCCAGCCGCCGCATCAACCGCCGGCGCTCCACCTATGGCTGGAAGCATGTCGCGGAGCGCTTCCACAAGGCCATGGACCCGTCGGGCGACTGCTATGTGGGGGAAGGCATGTTCATCCTCGCGGCGCGCGCCATGGGCCTGATGGTCCATGTCGATCGCCACGAGGACACCTATGTGAACCTGTCCGAACGCGCTGCCACGCCCTGGGGCGACAGCGGGGACGGCGCCGCCCCATAGGGCGCGGCGCTTCCGCGCTCAGGCCGCGACGGGCACGCGCTCCGGCCGCTCGATCAGCGCCGCCAGCCGCTGCCCGGAACCGGCCGCCATGGTCCAGCCGGTATGGCCGTGCCCGGTGTTCAGGAACAGGCCGGGAATGCGTGTCGGGCCGATGCGCGGCCGCCCATCCGGCACCATCGGCCGCAGCCCCGCCCAGCGCACCGCGCCTTCCGCCGTCTCCGTGCCCGCCATCGCCGGGAAAAGCTCCGCCACGCCACGCATCAGCGCCCCGATCCGCAGCGGGGATGGCGTCGTGTCGTAATCGGCGACCTCGGCCGAGCCGACAATGCGGTAGCGGTCGCCCAGCGGCGTCAGCGCGAATTTCCGCGTGTCGTCGAGGATGGCGTTGCGCGGCCCCTCCGGCCAGACGCGGCGCGGCACGGTGACCGAAAGGCCCTTCACCGGATAGACGGGCAAGGCAATGCCATGGCGGCGCAGGAAGATCGGGCTCTGGCTGGCCAGCGCCACCACCACCGCGTCGCCCGCGATCTCCCCGCTCCCCCCGTCGGCGCTGGTCGTCACCCCAGCCACGCGCCCTTCGCGCAGCAACAGGTCCTTCGCCGTGGTGTTGTAGTGGAACCGCGCCCCGCGCGCCGCGCACCAGGCGGCCAGCCCCTGGCTGAACTTGTTGCAGTCACCGATCTCGTCCTGGGGGAAGTACAGGCCGCCGGCGATGCGCTCCGCCACCGGCCCCAGCGCCGGCTCGCGCGCCACGCAGGCGGCGCGGTCCAGCCGCTCCGTCTCCAGCCCGAAGGGCGCCAGCGCCTCATGCGCCAGCGCCGCTTCCTCCAGCGTCGCGGCATCGGCGAAGGTCTTCAGCACGCAATGCCCGGCATCGTCATAGGCGACCCCGGTGCGGGCCCGGATCTCCGCCATGCAGCGCGCGCTTAGCAGCGCCAGCTCCAGATTGGCGAGGCAGGTCTCGCGGTAGCGCGCCGGCCGCGCCGCCAGCATGAAGCCCAGCCCCCAGCGCCACATGCGCGGCAGGGCGGAGGGGCGCAGCAGCATCGGCGCATCCTCCTGCCCCAGCCAGCGCAGCACCTTCATCGGCACGCCGGGTGCCGCCCAGGGCTGGACGGAGCTGACATGGATGATGGCGCCGTTGCCCCAGCTCGTCTCCACCCCGGCGGCCTCGCGGCGCTCCACCACCGTGACCTCGTGCCCGGCCTCCAGCAGCCAATAGGCGGTGGCCACGCCGATGACGCCAGCCCCCAGCACGATGACGCGCATGTCGCGAAACTCCTCGTTCCAGCCATCCCTGTTTCGCGCCCTGACGCGGCCTCTGTCCAGCCACGGCGGCCCACCATTCCCGCACCAGAAGGGAAAATCGAAAGGGAAGAGCCGCCTCAGCCGATCAGCGCGAAGCGGTCCACATCCACCAGCCCGCGATCGGTGATCTTCAGGTGCGGGATCACCGGCAGGGACAGGAAGGCGAGTTGCAGGAAGGGTTCCTCCAGCGCGCAGCCCATCCCCTGCACCGTGTCGCGCAGCCCGTGCAGCGCGTGCCGCACGGTCTCGAAGGGATCGAGGCTCATCAGCCCGGCCAGAGGCAGGGCGAGTTCCGCCAGCACCGCGCCGTCGCGCACCGCGACGAAGCCGCCGCCCAGCGCGATCAGCCGGTTGACCGCGAGCGCCATGTCGGCGTCGCTGGCGCCCACCACGCAGATATTGTGGCTGTCATGCCCGACCGAGGAAGCGAGCGCCCCGCCGCGCAGGCCGAAGCCGCGCACGAAGCCGCGCCCGACATTGCCGTTGCGCCCGTGACGCTCCAGCACGCAGACCTTCAGCAGGTCGCCGGCCGGATCGGCCTCGCACAGCCCGCCCCGCACCAGGGGCCGCGCATCGTCGATCCGCGCGGTGATGATCTTGCCGGGGATGATGCCGATCGCCGGCAACCCCGCCGCGCTCTCCGGAACGCGGAACACCTCCGGCCCCACCGGGGCAAGGCGCACGGAATTGCCGCCCGGCGGCGGCGGCAGGGCGCGCCCCGCGAAGCTCTCCGCCGTCACCGGCACGCCCTTGCGCAGCACGAAGCTGACGGCGCAGCTTTCCAGATCCTCCAGCAGCAGGATATCGGCGAGATAGCCCGGTGCGATCAGCCCGCGGTCGCGCAGCCCGAAGCCGCGCGCCGCCGACCAGCTCGCCGCGCGATAGGTCGCCGTCACCGGCGCGCCGAGCGCGATGGCCCGGCGCACGAGATAATCCATGTGCCCCTGCTCGAAAATGTCGAGCGGGTTGCGGTCGTCGGTGCAGAGACCCAGGAAGGGCGAGGTGAACTCCCCGATCAGCGGCGCCAGCGCGGTCACGTCCTTGGAGACGGTGCCCTCCCGGATCAGCACCTGCATCCCCTTGGACAGCTTCTCCAGCCCTTCCTCGTAGCCTGTCGTCTCGTGGCAGTTGCGGATGCCGCAGGAGAGATAGGCGTTCAGCGCCCTGCCGGAGAGCAGCGGCGAATGCCCGTCGATATGCCCCTCGGCGAAGGCCGCCAGCTTGTCGAGGCAGACGGGGTCCTTGTTCAGCACGCCGGGCACGTTCATGAACTCGGCCAAGCCGATTACCTGCGGATGGTCGCGGTGCCGCACCAGCTCCGGCGCGTCGAGCCGCGCCCCCGCCGTCTCCAGCTCCGTCGCCGGCACGCAGGAGGACAGCTGCACCCGCAGGTCCATCACCGTGGCCAGCGAGGAATCGAGGAAATAGCGCAGGCCTTCCTCGCCCAGCACGTTGCAGATCTCGTGCGGATCGCAGATCGCCGTGGTGGTGCCGCGCGGCAGCACGCAGCGGTCGAACTCCCCCGGCGTGACCAGCGTGCTCTCGCAATGAACATGGCTGTCCACGAAGCCCGGCACGGCGAAGCGCCCGGCCGCGTCGATCTCCCGCACGCCCTCATAGCTCTCGCGCGTCCCCACGATCCGGTCGCCGCAGATGGCGATGTCGCCGCGCCGGATCGTCCCCGTCACCAGATCGAGGATCCGGGCATCCTTGATCACCAGATCGGCCTTCTCGCGCCCCAGCGCCTGGTCGATCCGCTTCTCCAGCACACGCCGCATGGCCGCAGCCTCCTCCATGACGCCCCAATGCTCCCGGACCACAGGGCTTTCCGCAAGCGGTTTGCCCTTCTGGCGCGCGGAGCCTCTTTCCTCCCCGACTTCCCCTGCTTCAAGGCGCCGCGCCCGCCGCCAGGATCAGATTTCCTGCCTGACCTGGGCATGGACCAGGACCGCGAAGAGGCCCGTCCCGCCGATGATGTTGCCGATCAGCGCGGGCAGGATGATGCCGCCCAGAACCTGTGCCAGCCCGGCCTGCCCCGCGAACAGCAGGAGGAAGGCCTCGGCGCTGCCGGCCACCACATGGGTGAAGCCGCCGAGGGCGATGGCATAGGTCAGCGCGAGCACGACCCAGAAATCGCCGCTGCTGATGCCGCCCCGGATCCAGGCCAACGACGCGATCAGGAAGCCCGCGGGGATGCCCTGCCGCAGGATATCGAGCGGCGTCTTCCGCAGAAGGCCCGACGAGATGTCGAGCATCGAGGCGAGCAGCGGCGGCTCCATCAGCGGCAGCCACAGGCTGACCGCCGCCGCGACGCAGGTGCCCACCATGTTGGCGGCGAAGACGACGGCCCAGAGGCGCGCCGCGGTGCCGAACCGCTTCCAGTCCGGTGCCGCCATGACCGGCAGGACGGTGACGATCGTCTGCTCCGTGAAGAGCTGCATGCGCCCGAGGACCACCATCAGGAAGCCCAGGCTGTAGCCGAGATCCGCGATCGCCTCCCGCCCGGGCATGCTGGCGGGGAGCTTGTGGTGCAGGGCCGCCTCGGCGATCACCGAGGTCATGATCGCCAGCCCGCCCGCGACGCCGGACCAGAAGAGCGAGCCGACAGGCCGGGACAGCTCCTCCTCCCCCTGGCGCCGGATCACCTCATGGATGACGCGGGAGCGGGGCGCCGCCATCTCCTCCGCGCTCTCCTCCTCGGCTCGCGTCATCCCGCCCGGCTGTTCGTCGGCCATCCTGTTCCCCCGAAAATACCCCCGGGAAGCCTCGCTTCTCCAGGCATTGCTGACACTGCAACGTTCCAGCCCGGCGAAAGGCCGAGGGCCCTCCCCGGATCAGTGCGCGAAGCCGCCGATGCCGCGCGCCAGGGCCTCGTCCCGCCCGTCCCGCGTCAGCCCCCAGAGGGGGTTGTCCACCATCAGCCGCTGTCCGCCATCGCGCTGCACCGGGCGGATCACCGTCTGGGCGGTGCTGCGCGTCTGCGCCCCGAGGAGGTCGAAGGGGATGCGGACATAGAGGCCCTTGTCGAAGGAGCCCTCGCCGAACTTCGCGAAGGAGACATTGGTGAAGGTGGCGAAGCCGCCGACCTCGATGCCGTTGGCGAAGCGCCGGCCCAGCTCGACCGTGCCGCCCCAGTCCCCGGCCAGGTAGCGCCCGGCCCGCAGCACGCCATAGAGGTTCCAGACCGGCAGGTCGGCATAGAGCGAGGCCTGCCCGGTCACGACGCCATAGTCGCGGAAGCCCAGCATCCCGTCATGGTCGCGCTGCCGCACCCAGTTCAGGTCCAGCCCCACCGCCCAGGAGCGGTCGTGCGGGCGGTACAGCACTTCGCCGGAAACACCGCCGAACATCGGCTCCAGCCATCCGGCCGTGCCCCGCGCGAAGACATCGGGGGCGAGGTTCCAGATGCGCTCGGCATAGAGCGTCGGGATCGAGGTCTCCCCCTCCCGGGCATAGCGCGCATAGTCGCTCCGCACGTGCGGCAGCCGGCTGTCGGAGGGCAGGCCGCCGCCGATATTGCCCAGCAGCCGCTGCTGCACCGACCCGGCGAGGGCGAAGCCGGAGCCCAGCTCCAGCCGCGCCGTCCCGGCGATGGCCGCCTGCCAGCGCAGGCTGCGGGTGGGATCGCCCAGGATCAGCCCGAGCCTGGGCTCCAGCCCATAGGAAAGCCGTTGTGGCGGGGCGCGGCTTTCCCCCGACCAGGGATCGCCGGTCGCGGGCAGCATGGTCACGGCGGCGAAGGCTTCCTCCGGGCTGACGTGGCCGCGCGCGGCGTCGGCCAGGATGTCGCGCGGCGCCAGCACCCGGGCGACCTCCGCCCCGCCCAGCCACCAGGACAGGCGCAACACCAGCACCTCCGGCGGCAGCAGCCCCTCGGTGGCGCGGGTGATCCGCGCCAGCACCTGCGGCAGGGTGCGGAACCGCCCGCCCGACACGGCGATCCGCGCTTCCCCGCCCTCCAGCGCGAAGGCCCGGGGCTGGAAGCCCGCCGCGTCCAGGGCGGCGAAGACCCGTGTGGCCAAGCCCTCCTCCCCGTCGGACCGGGCGGCGCGGCCCGGCACCGGCGGCGGCGCGGAGAGCGGGATCACCGGCATCCGGTTCGGGTCGAGGCGCAGGGAAAGCCGCGCCAGCAGGTCCGTCCCGTTCACGAAGGCCAGCCCCGCATCCACCCATTCGTTGGACCATTGCAGCCCGCCGTTCAGCTGCGAGCGGGCCCGGCCGCGCAGCCCGGTGGTCCGGCCGGGATAGCCGCCCCGTTCGTCGCGCAGTTCGTCGCCCGACCATTCCAGCTTGGCCCGCAGCCCCTCCACCGCGCCCCAGGGCGTGGGCAGGGGCGGCAGGCTGTATTCGACGCCGCCGAACGGCGCGACATCCGAGCCCTGGAAGAAATCCGTGCGCAGCGTACCGCCGCGCCCGACATCGCGCTCCCGCTCGTCGAAGCGGGCCGAGATCCGCCGCAGCGGGTTGCGTATCCCTCCGGCGGAACCCAGCCTTCCCCAGCCAAGGCCGAGGCTGAAGTCCCAGCCATGCCAGCGCTTGGAGGCGACGAGATACTCGCCGCCATAGATGCCCGTGCCGATCATGTCCTGCAGGCCGACGGCCACGGCCGGAAGCCAGGCGCTTTCCCGCAGCAGCCGGAGCTTCATGTCGAAGGAACGGTCCGTGGTGGTGCCCCGCCCGGTCGTACCGTTCAGCCGCTCGCTCAGGCGGAAGGTGGTTTCCAGGAAAGGCAGCGCCTGGAAGCCCAGGAACCAGAAGCGCCGGTCCGCCCGCAACGACGTCCCCGCCTCCAGGACCCCATCCTCGCGAAAGCGCGCATTGCGTGTTTCCAGCAGCCCCATCCCGCCGAAATCCCCGCCGGTGGCGGGCACTTCCTCGGCGACGGCGGCGGTGGCGGCGAGCAGAAGGAGGAGGAAGACGAAAAGGCGGGACACGGAACAGGCTTCGGGCGCCGCGAAGACGCGCACACGCCGGAAAGGAGTTCAATACCGACCGGACACTTCATGCGGGAATTTCGCCGGCCGAGACCATTTCAACACAGCACCGTCCCCCGTGATACCCGCATCCCGACCCGCTCCCGGAAACACCGCCCGCGGACCTCAGCGCCGCCGCAGCAGGCTCCAGCCCCCGATCGCCGGGACGGCGACCAGCAGCAGGACGATCCAGGCGCCCGGACGCAGCAACAGGGCGCCCAGCGCATCCAGCAGGTAGCCCGGCATCACCAGCAGCGGCGCCCAGACGATGGCGGAACACAGGTTGGCGGCCTGGAAATGGCTCTGCCGCATCCCCGACAGGCCGGCAATGGCGGAGGCGAAGGCCCGGGCCGGACCGACGAAGCGGCTGGCGAAGACCGCCATCCAGCCCCAGCGGCGAAAGAACAGCACCGCGCTGGCGTAGTTCCGCCACTGGCGGCGCGGCAGCCAGCGGCGCAACAGGCGCCGTCCCTGCCAGCGGAAGGCCCAGAAGCCCACGGCATCGCCCGCCACGCCGCCCGCCACGATGCCCAGCAGGACCGGCCAGGCCGGCAGCGTGCCGTTGCCGATCAGCAGACCCATTCCCAGCAGCAGGGCGGTGGACGGCACCAGGAGGCTGATCACCGGCAGCGATTCGGAAAAGGCCAGCAGCATGGCGACCCAGGGCGCCCAGGCGGCGTTCTCCCGGATCCAGGCCTCGAAGCCGCTGATCAGCGCGTCCATTCCAGGCGGGCTTTAGGCCGCGCCGTGGCGGCCGGCAAGGCGCCTCGCCCTGTCCGGAAATCCTCCCATCCTCCCGCCGCTTCCCGGTCGCCGCAGGAGAGGACAAGGGACGACGGTGAGGGCACCGGGGCCGGGCCGGCCGCGAGGCCCTTTTCGCCGCCTGTCCTTTTCGCCATGATCGGCTTCCAGATGGACGAGGATGGGGAGTGGCGGCTCCAGCATGGCGGCTGCGCCGCCTACCGGGGCATGGGGGTTCTCCTGCTCGGCCCGCCTGGGGCCGGGAAGTCGGACCTTCTCCTGCGGCTCCTGGACCGGGAAGGATGGAAGCTGGTCGCCGACGACCAGCTTCTGCTGCGTCACCGTGACGGTGTCCTGCTCGCCCAGGCGCCGCCCGCCCTGAAGGGCATGCTGGAGGTTCGTGGGCTGGGTGTTCTGGAAGGCTTCGAAACATTGGACCAGGTGACGGTCGGCCTCGCGGTGGCCTGCGTCCCGCGTCGGCAGGTGCCGCGGCTGCCGCTGCCACGGCTCTGGAGGCCTGCCAGTCCCCCCGCTGTGGCCGGACAGGCCGCCGCGGCCATCCCGCCCGGCGGTGCGGTGCCCCTGGTGGCACTGCATCCCCTCGACGCCTCGGCACCCCGCAAGGTGGAACTCGGCCTGCTTGCCGCCTGGGGCCTGCTATCCTGCCATGCCGGGGCCTTCGCCCCTCCGCCGTCCTCCGGGTCCGCATGAGCGTCCCGCGTCCGGTCGTCATCGTCACCGGCCTGTCCGGAGCCGGCAAGGCCTCCATCCTCCGCGTGCTGGAGGATCTGGGTCACGAAACCGTGGACAACCCGCCCCTCTCGGTGCTGGGCAGCCTGCTCACCGATGGCGGCGAAGCCCCCGGCGGCCCTTCCGGCAGCCCCCCCTTGGCTGTGGGCGTGGACACGCGCAGCCGTGGCTTCGACGTCAGCATCCTGTCCGCCGGGCTGCAGGCCCTGCGCCTCCGGCCGGACATGGATCTGCAGATCGTCTTCGCCGCCGCCGACGCCGACACACTGATGCACCGCTATTCCGAGACGCGGCGGCGTCATCCCCTGGCCCCGGAGGGCAGCGCCGCCGAGGGCATCGCCCGCGAGGCGGAGCTCCTGGCCCCGCTGCGCGACGCGGCGGACTGGGTGGTGGACACCACGGGCCTGCCCCTGCCCGATCTCCGGCGGATGGTGGAGGCCCGCTTCCGCCCCGACCGGGCACCGGGCATGTCGGTCTCGGTGAAGTCCTTCGGCTTCCCCAAGGGCCTGCCGCGGGACGCGGATCTGGTTTTCGATCTGCGCTTCCTGCGAAACCCGCATTACGACCCCATATTGCGCCCCATGACAGGGAGAGACGCCCCCGTGGCGGCCTTTATCGAGGCCGACCCGGATTTCGCCCCGTTCTGGGCGCATCTGACCGGGCTGCTGGACCCGCTGCTGCCGCGCTACCAGGCCGAGGGCAAGAAGTACCTTTCCGTCGCGCTCGGCTGCACGGGCGGCAAGCACCGGTCGGTGCTGACCGCCGAGCGGCTGGCGACCCACTTGGCCCGCCAGGGATGGCGGGTCGATCTTTCGCATCGCGAATTGCGCCTGACGGTCGAACCCGCCGCGCCTTCGCCGGGGCCGGAGGCCCGAGTGCTCTCGCCATGATCGGAATGGTACTGGTCACCCATGGGCGCCTGGCCGAGGAACTCCGCCTCGCCATGGAGCATGTCATGGGCCCGCAGAAGAACGTCGCCTGCCTGTGCATCGGGCCGGAGGACAATGCCGAGAACCGCCGCGAGGAGTTGCGCGCCCGCGTGGCCGAGGTGCGGCAGGGCGACGGCATCGTGGTGCTGACCGACATGTATGGCGGCACCCCCGCCAACCTCGCCGCCTCCATGCTGGAGGAAGGCGACGTGGAGGTGGTGGCCGGCATCAACCTGCCGCTGCTGGTCAAGCTGGCCAAGCTGCGGGGCGTGGAGCCGATGCACCAGGCGGTGCAACATGCGGTCACGGCCGCGCGCAGGTATCTCGGCACGGTGGCCGAGCTGCGCGGCACCCCACCTTACGCCGCCAGGAGCGAGGAAGGGGCGGCCCAGGGGATAGCCCAGGCCGCACAGGGAGGAAGCCGATGAGCAGCGAAACCGTCCAATCGGGCGCGCCCCAGTCCGGCACGCCGGTCCTGCGGCGCAAGGTCACCGTGGTCAACACGCGTGGCCTGCACGCCCGCGCGGCCGCGAAGCTGGTGACGCTGGCGGAGCGCTATTCCGCCTGCATGAACATCGTCCATGACGGCCAGAGCGTCCCGGCCTGTTCCATCATGGGCCTGATGATGCTGGGGGCCGGCAAGGGAAGCACGATCACGGTCGAGGCCGAGGGCTGGGATGCCCGCGAGGCCCTGGACGGGGTCGCCGGCCTGATCGAGGCCGGCTTCCATGAAGACTGACAAGGCCGAGGCCAGGCCTGCGGAGCCCCGCGCCGAAGCCAGGCCCGAGGCCAAGCCCGCCGAGGTGAAGCGCGCCGGCCGCCGCACGCGGGAGGTGGCGCTGGCGGGCCTGCCGATCGCCCCCGGCGTGGCGATCGGCCCGGCTTACGACACCTCCGAGCCGCCCGCCGAGACGCCACGCCGCGCCATCCAGCCCGCCGAGGTCGAGGAGGAGAAGGCCCGCCTCACCACGGCGGCGGCGACCTCCCGCAAGCAGGTCAGCAAGCTCAAGAAGCGCCTCTCCGTCCTGCCGGAGGAGGCGCAGGAGGAGCTGGAGCCGCTGCTCGACGCCTATGCCATGATGCTGGGTGAATCTCGCCTCCTGCGCGGCGCCCGCAAGCGCATCGAGGCCGGCCTGCTCTCCGCGGAAACGGCGGTGGCCGACGAGGCGGAAGCCATCGCCGCCGCCATCCTGGCCGCCAAGGACGACGACAAGCCCGGCCTGCGCCGCCGTGCCGGCGAGGTGCGCGAGATCGCCCGCCGCCTGACCCGCAACCTGACGCAGACCGGCTTCCGCTCCTTCAAGGACGTGCCCGCCGGCTCGATCCTGGTGGCGCAGGAGCTGACCCCAGCCGATGCGGCGCTGATCGACCCTTCCCGCATCGCCGGCGTGGCCACCGAGGAAGGCGGCGCCGACGGCCATACCGCCATCATGCTGCGCGCCCTGGGCATCCCCTCCGTGCTGGGCTGCGAGGGGCTGACCGAGGCAGCGCGCCGCGACGATCTCTGCGTGCTGGACGGCGGCGCCGGCACGGTGGTGGTCCGCCCCAACGAGAAGTCCCTGGCCTTGGGGCGCGAGGCCCTGGCCGGCTATGCGCGCGAGCGCACCCGGCTGAACAAGCTTCGCCGCCTGCCCTCCGTCACCACGGATGGGGAGGAGGTGGACCTCCAGGCCAACATGGAGATCCCGGCCGAGCTGCCGCTGATCGCCGGCGCGGGCGCGCACGGCATCGGCCTGCTGCGCACCGAGTTCCTCTTCATGAACCGCGACGTGCCGCCCGACGAGGAGGCGCATTTCGAGGTCTATCGCCAGATCGTCGAAAGCATCGCGGGCGACGGCGTGACCATCCGCGTCCTCGACTGGGGCGGCGAGAAGGACATGGAGGCCCTCGCCCAGACCATCGACTTCGCCCAGGGCGGCGCCAACCCGGCGCTCGGCCTGCGCGGTATCCGCATGCTGCTGCGGCGGCCGGAGATCCTGGAGGTGCAGTTCGCCGCCATCCTGCGCGTCGCCGCCCTCGGCCCGGTGCGGGTCCTGTTGCCCATGGTCACCGTGCCGCAGGAGGTGCGCCAGGCCCGCGAGATCTACGAGCGCGTGGCCAAGCGCCTGCGCCGCCGCGGCAACATCGCCCTGCCGGACAAGCTGCCGCCGCTGGGCGCGATGATCGAGACGCCTGGCGCCGCCCTGGCCGCCGACGCCATCGCGCTGGAGGCCGATTTCTTCGCCATCGGCACCAACGACCTCGCCATGTACACGCTGGCGGTGGACCGCGCGGAGGCGGAGGTTTCGCATCTCTACGACCCGCTGCACCCGGCGGTGCTCCGGCTGATCCAGTTCTCCACCGAGGCGGCGCTGCGGCTGCGGATGCCGGTCTCGGTCTGTGGCGAGATGGCGGGAAATCCCCGCCTGGTGCCGCTGCTGCTGGGCCTCGGCCTGCGGAGCCTGTCGATGAACGCCTCCGCCGTGCCCAGGGTGAAGCAGGCCGTGCGGGCGCTGAACATCGACGACTGCGCCCGCTTCGCCCGCCGGGTCATGGAGCAGTCGGACCCGGGCCGCATCCAGGAGCTGGTGCTGAACTTCGAGGAAGGCGCCGACTGGCGAAGCTGAGGCTCGGCCGCTTCAACGGCCCCTTCGGCGCCGGCAAGGTCTGCGTCACCCGCACCTTCAAGCCGGCCAGGATCGCTTGCACCGCGCCGATCAGCGCCACCATCAGCCTCTGGCCCACGTCGCCCCCCCCCACACGGGACGGCTGCGGCCGGGCGCGGGTGGGGGAGCGCCCCGGCACTGCGCCGGGGGCCTGTCTTCGGCTCTTCACGGACACTCCGTGCCGGGAGGGGCGCTTCGTGCTTCCCAAATCCCTTCGCATAACATAAAGATATCTTGATACCTGACCAGGGCCGGTTCCGCCGGTGCCCTGGCCCGCCCACAAGCCGGAGTCCCGGACGACCCATGCCCGATACCCACGTGCCCGCCACCGACTACAAGGTCCGCGACATCACCCTGGCCGACTGGGGCCGCAAGGAACTGGCGATGGCCGAGGACGAGATGCCCGGCCTGATGGCGCTACGCCACGAGTTCGGCACCGAGAAGCCGCTGAAGGGCGCCCGCATCTCCGGCTGCCTGCACATGACGGTGCAGACCGCCGTGCTGATCGAGACGCTGACCGCGCTCGGCGCCGAGGTCCGCTGGTCCTCCTGCAACATCTTCTCCACCCAGGACCATGCCGCGGCCGCCATCGCCGCCACCGGTGTGCCCGTCTTCGCCGTGAAGGGCGAGACGCTGGAGGAATACTGGGACTACGTGTACCGCACGCTCGACTGGAACGGCGACGTGCCGAACATGTTGCTGGACGACGGCGGCGACATGACGCTGCTGGTCCATTACGGCCTGCGCGCCGAGAAGGGCGACACCGCCTTCCTCGACAAGGCCAGCAACGAAGAGGAGACCGTCTTCTTCGCGCTGATCCGGAAGCTGGTCGCCGAGAAGCCGGGCTGGTTCGCGAAGCTCGCTGCCTCGATCAAGGGCGTCTCCGAGGAGACGACGACGGGCGTGCATCGCCTCTACACCATGGCCAAGGAAGGCAAGCTGCTCTTCCCCGCCATCAATGTGAACGACAGCGTCACCAAGTCGAAGTTCGACAACCTCTACGGCTGCCGCGAGTCCCTGGTGGACGGCATCCGCCGCGGCACGGACGTGATGATGTCCGGCAAGATCGCCTGCGTCGCCGGCTATGGCGACGTGGGCAAGGGCTCGGCCGCTTCGCTGCGCAACGCCGGCTGCCGCGTCATGGTCACCGAGATCGACCCGATCTGCGCGCTGCAGGCGGCGATGGAGGGCTATGAGGTCGTGACCATGGAGGATGCCGCGCCCCGCGCCGACATCTTTGTCACCGCCACGGGCAATGTGGACGTCATCACCATCGACCACATGCGCGCGATGAAGCACCGCGCCATCGTCTGCAACATCGGCCACTTCGACAGCGAGATCCAGGTCGCCGCGCTGAAGAACCTGAAGTGGAGCAACGTGAAGCCGCAGGTGGACGAGATCACCTTCCCGGATGGCAAGGCGATCACGCTGCTCTCCGAAGGCCGCCTCGTGAACCTCGGCAACGCCACCGGCCATCCGAGCTTCGTGATGAGCGCCTCCTTCACCAACCAGACGCTGGCGCAGATCGAGCTCTGGACCAATGGCGCGAAGTACGAGAAGCAGGTCTACACCCTGCCCAAGCACCTGGACGAGAAGGTCGCGGCCCTGCATCTGGAGAAGGTCGGCGCCAAGCTGACGGTGCTGAGCCAGCAGCAGGCCGACTACATCGGTGTGCCGCAGGCCGGCCCCTTCAAGGCCGAGCAGTACCGCTACTGAGGAACCTCACCCGGGGGGAAGAGGGCCGTGGCGGGCCGCTTGCCGGGCATGGTGCCCGGCAGCGCGGGCCCCACCGCCACGGAGGCCATCCGCAAGATGGCCTTCCCCCGGGACCATTCGCGAGAGGCCCGGCAGGACACTGCCGGGCCTCGCCGCATATGGCCCGGGCACATCACCCTGGCATGGCGTCGGCAGGTATCCCCGCGGTCGGGTGCGCCGCCCCGGTCACGAGATCCAGCAGCCTCCGCGCCGCGCCGCTGTAGCGCCGCTCCCGATGGCTCAGGACGTGGTAGGCACGCTCCGGCAGCGGGAAGGGCAATTGCTGCAACAGCCCCGCCTCCAGGCTGGGCGCCGCCACCGAGGCGGAGATCACCGTCGCGCCCATGCCCGCCTCGACCGCCGCCCGGACCGCCTCGTTGGACGGCAGTTCCAGCGCCACGCGCAGGCGTTCCCGCAGGCCGGCTCCGGTCAGCAACGCCTCGAAGGCCGACCGGGTGCCGGAACCGGGCTCGCGCAACACCCACTCCCCCTCCGCCACCAGCCCGGCCAGATCCCCCGGCAAGGCGCCGGTCCAGGGATGTCCGGGCGCCACCACCAGCACGAGCTGGTCGGTGGCCACGTCGCGGCTGGCGAGCGCGGAATCCTCCACGCGCCCCTCGACGAAGCCCAGCTCCGCCAGCCCGTCATGCACCGCGGCGGCCACCTGCGCCGTATTGCCGATCCCCAGGCGGATCTCGATGCCCGGATAGGCGCGCCGGAAGGCCACCAGATACCGCGGCAGCCAGTAGCTGGCGATGGTCTGGCTCGCCTGCACGGTCAGCACGCCTCGCTCCAGCCCTCCCAGTTCCGCCAGGACACGTTCCGCCGTCTCCGCCCGGGCCAGCACGGCGCGGGCCTCGGCCAGGAAGATCCGTCCCGCCCTCGTCAGGGTGATGCCGCGCCCGAGCCGGTCGAACAGCCGTACGCCATGGCGCGCCTCCAGCGTCGCCACCGCCGCGCTGGCAGCCGACTGGGCGATGTGCAGCGCTTCCGCCGCCCGGGTGACGTGCTGGCGCTCGGCCACGGCCACGAAGACACGCAGCTGCTCCAGCGTCATCGCGCCCTCTCGTTCCTTGGCCGGGCCGCATGATACGGCAGCGCAGCATGAATGCCACCGCCGCTACGCGGGCTTGCGGCGGCCTCCCGTGACGCGTGGAGGGTCCAGCCGCCCTCCGCCTCAACCCGCGGCGCCGGCCGGCGCCGCGGGCTGGCAGCTCCCCCCGCCACGCTTGAACACCTGCAGCCCGTCCACCACGGCGATCTGGCGGTAGAGCGCCCAGACCGCCGCGAAATCCGGGTCGGCCTGTGCGAGGACGCTGGGATAGTTGATGTCCTCCGCCCCGCGGCGGCTGTCCACCACCACCAGGTCCGGGCAGCCCCGGATGAAGTCCTGCGCCACCCAGAGATGGATCGGCCATTCCGCCGGTGGCCGTCCGTCCAGCCTTGCCCGCCACAGCTCACCCCGCAGCGCCCACATGGAATCGAAGCGGCTCGCCCAGGTGACGCCGGTGTCGTCCACGATCGGGAAGCCCAGCCCGATCCACTCGGAGAAGGCCACATAGGTCCGGGCCTTCTCCTGCCGGATCAGGCGCTCCAGCTTCACCTCGGTGGAAAGCTCCGGCTCCATCGCGAGCACCAGCCGGTCCTGCAGCCGTCCGGCCAGGCTCTGCGCCTGGATCGCCAGGGGCATCAGCGCCACCAGCATCAGCACGGGAAAGCGCCAGCCCGGGAGGCCGCCGCAGCGGCGCAGGGCCGCCGCCTCCGCGCACCAGTAGATGAGGGACAGCGTCATCACGATCGAGGCCGGAATCCGGTGGTAGAACCAGTTCTTGCCGTCCAGGAACATCACCGCCGTGGCCGTGACGGCAAAGCCCGACAGCACCGCCATCACTCGCCGCGCCGTGCTGCCGCGCGGCGTCGTGAAGGTCAGGGCAACGGCCAGAATGACGCCGACCATCAGGCGCCAGGAATCCGCCAGCAAGGACAGGAAGCCGGAATCGGTACCGCCATAAAGGGTCAGGGCGAGCGGCACCGCGCGATCGACGAAGCTGGGATAGAGGAACAGGATGGCCGCGGCATAGAGCCCCGCGACGCCGAAGGCGACAAAGGGCGACAGGCGAAGGCGGAAGCCGCGCTGAAGCCAGCCCACCAGTTCCACCACCCCCAGGCAGAGCAGGTAGCGGGGCTTCAGCGCCGCGCCCAGACCCGCCAGCACGGCGTTGCCGGTGGCCATGCGCCAGCCGGTGGCCTGGCCTTCCAGGGAGCGGATCAGGATCGCCAGATGCGGCAGCACGGCGATGGTCAGCAGGTGCTCGCGCTGCCCGAACTCGATCCCCGGCATCAGGATCAGGACGCAGGCGATGGCCGCGAAGGTGGCGGGCAGGCAACGGAAGGCCGGCCCCAGCCCCAGCAGCAGCCGTGCCGTCGTCCAGGCGGAGCCCAGGGCGGCGCCCGCGAAAAGGAGCAGGGCCAGGGGCTTCGCGGAGACGCCCAGCATGTCGCCGGCCAGCACCGGGATGGCGCTGATCCAGACGATCAGCGGCGGATTGACCTCGATGACATCGACATAGAGGCGCTTCCCCTTCAGCCACTGCCGCGCCACCCAGAGCAGCCAGGCGATGTCGTCCTTCATGGGCGTGCGCAGCAGCACGAAGAGCATCAGCCCGAGGGCCGCCAGCACCAGCGCTGCACAGATCAGCCCGGTGCGCGTGCCACTGCGGAGGAAGGTGGGGCGGGGGGAAAGACCGCCGGGGTATTCCGGTCCGGGTTGTCCGGGCAGGCTGTAGTTCAAGCGGCTTCGTCCCCTTCGGGTGACGGATGCCTGCCGGCCCCGCGGCTGTACCGTGAACCTTCTGCCTTCCCGCCACCCCGGTTGCTTTCCGGTGCCATTCGGCGTCTTGCCGTCATGGAAAGCGGCAGGTTCTTACAGTCGCGCCCCGAACACAATTATCCGTGAGGCATCTTCTCTCAGTGCAGGGTGGGGCGCGGTCCTGAGAGACTGTTTCCAACACTTAGGGGTTGCTTTCTTGAGACTCTTTCGCTCATGAAGAGCAAAGAACTCGCATGACTTGCGCCCTGTGCTAGCCGCTCCACGGCTGCCCAACCCCCTCCGGGTCATTCTCCACCAGTTTCGGCCCCGTGCGCATGGATTCGCGCAGGCCTGACGACGCCGTGGCCGGGGAAGCTGGCTTGCGAATCACGCCATCGGGATCGGCCGTCCCGGTTTCCGGCATCACGAAGAGCACCAGCAGGAACGACAGCAGGCCGACGACGGCCAGCAGGCCGAACGCAGCGCCGGAACCGAACCATGTCGCGGTCGCGCCTGCCACCGTCGTGCTGAGCGTTCCGCCGATGCCCACCGCAAGGCCGAAGATGCCCATGCACAGATTGAAGCGGTTCGTGCCCCGCGTCAGGTCCGCCGAAAGCAGCGGCAGCAGCACGCCCAGCGCCGCGGCGCTGACGCCGTCCAGGGCCTGGACCAGGATCAGGACCTTGGGGTCGGACACGACGGCGAGGAGCAGGCCGCGCAGGGGCAACGCGGCGAAGCCGATCATCAGGGCCACACGCCTGCCGCGCCGTTCGGCCAGCCGCCCGATCCAGGGAGAGATCGCCGCCACCACGAGCTGTGGCGCGACGATGCAGGCGGCGATGATGAGGTTGGCCTCGTCGCCGCTGTTGCGGGTCACTTCCGAACCGGCCAGCGGCAGCATGGCGGCATTCGCCAGGGTGAAGAGCAGGCAGCAGCCGGAGAAGATCAGGACGCCCCGGTTGCGGAGCAGCGTCATCAGGCCGCCCTGCCCCTTCGATGCCTGCTCCCGCTGGACCACCGTGACAAGGTCGGCCTGCCGGATCATGGCCAGGGCGATCAGGCTGGGAATGGCCAGGGCCGCCGTCAGCCAGAAGACCGCTGCGCTGGAGATGTAGGTGCCCGCCAACCCCAGCAGCCCGGCGGCCGCGCCGTTGCCGATGGCGGCGAAGCGGGCGTTGCGGCCCAGGCGCTCCCCCAGCGCCATGCGTCCGACCAGGGCCAGGCTGATGGCCGCGATGGCGGGCGCCAGGACGCAGCTGGCGATGCCGTGCAGAACCTCGGACAGCATCACCGGGAGCTGGCGCGGCTCCACCGCCACCAGCAGCAGGGCGCTGACGGGCATGCAGAGGATGGCGACCAGGGCCGCCAGCTTCTTGCGCGGCGTGGCATCCACCAGCGCCCCGGCGGGAAGCTGGCTGACCATGGCGGTGAAGGTGCCGACGCTGAGCGCCATGCCGATCTCGAACTCGGTCCAGGCCTGGGCGCTCAGATAGACGGCGATGAAGGGACCGAAGCCGGTCTGGATGTTCGCGACAAAGAAATTGAGCAGGTCGAGCCCGCGCGCGCTGCGCGCCGACCCGGTCAGACCGGATGCCATGGGCGCTTAATCCGGCTTGCCGCCGGGGGTTGCGGGGGCCGGCGCGGAGGGTGGCGATTGTGGCGCCAGGGTCGTGCCGGGGCCGGCCCGGGCCGGCCCGGGCGTGGGCGTCACGGCCCCGGGGCTGGTGGTGCCGCCCTGGACGGCGTCTCCCCCGGAGCTGCCGCTCCCCGTGTCATGGCCCTTCGCGTCGCCGCTTCCGGCCTCGCCTTTCCGGGTGGCGCCATTCTGGGTGGCATCATTCTGGGTGCCACTTTCCTGGGCGCCACCTTCCTGAGCGCCCGTCCCATGGGGAAGGTTGCCCGGTGGGGCATTGTCCTGCGCGCCATCGCCCTGCGCGCCATCGCCCTGCGTGCCATCGCGCTGGGGGGCGTTGCCCGCGGGGGCGGTGCCCTGTGCACCGCCGCCTTGGGGAAGGTTCCCCGGAGGAGCGTTGTCCTGCGCGCCCGCGGCCTGTGGGACGCTGCTCGCGGGAGCATTGTCCGGGGCTGGGGCGGCTGATGGAGGAGTGTTCGCCGAGGCCGGATCAGGCGGGGCGGCTGGAGCCTGGGCGGGCGCGGGCTGAGTGGTCCCCGCCGGGGCGGGGGCCGCCTCGGGCGCGGGCTGGGCAGCGGATCCGGGAACGGCCTCGGCGGGGGCGGCGGGAGTTTCCGGCGGAGGGGCGGCGGCGAGGATGGGTTTGCCTTCCACGAAATCCGGGAAGCCCTTCAGCTGGTCGCGGGTCAGCAGGAAGGTGATGCCGTCCGGCGTGAAGGAAAGGGTTTCCCAGGTCACGGCGATGCGGCGGCGGCCGACGCCGAGGAAACCGCCATAGTCGAGGATCGCGGCCCGGGGCTCGCCGGCCTCGTTGACCAGGACGTTGACGATCTGGGCGACCACGGTGCCGGAGGCGCTCTTCACGTCGCGGCCGAAGACGCGGAGCGTGTCGGTGGCGGGCAGCATCTGCTGGGTGGCCAGCGGCGGGGGCGGCGGGTCGGCGGCTTGGGCGGGGGCAAGCGGGACGGAGGACAGCATGGCCGCCGAAAGCAGGCCGGCCGGGAGAAGGACGCGCGGGACCAGGGCTCCGGGGAGCCGGGGGGCGGGGCGGGCTTTCGGCATGCGGTGGGCTCCGGCATGGGGGCGGGACAGCGATCGCGGCGGGGTCATCCCGAGAAGCCTCCGGCGTCCAGGAAAGCCTGTTCCTCCGGCGTGGTTGCACGGCCCAGGACGGCGTTGCGATGGGGGAAGCGGCCGAAGCGGCGGATGATGTCGTCGTGCAGCCGCGCCCAGTGGAGCGAATGGGTGTCGCCCGTCTGCTCCGCATGATGGGCGAAGAGCTGGACGGAGCGGGCTTGGTCGCGCGGGTCCTCCGAATGCTCGAAGGGAAGGTAGAGGAAGGGGCGGAGCGCGGGCTCGGTCGCCTGGTCGTGGCCGCGGGCGATGGCGAGGTTCGCGGTGGCCAGGGCCAGCGGGTCGGTGGCGAAGGCGTGGGCGGAGCGGCGGTAGAGGTTCCGCGGGATCTGGTCGGTCAGCAGGATGAAGGCCAGGGCGGTGTCCGGGGCCTCGGTCCAGGGCGCGACGGGACCACGCGAGGCTTCGAGGTGCAGCGCCTCGAAGCGATGGCGGCAGGCGGCGTCGAAGCCGTCATCCTTGGCGAACCAGCGTTCGGGACCGGCCTCGCGCCAGAAGGCGAGGAGGGATTCGGCGTGTTCGGCGGTCATCGGGGGCCTCCCCTGCCCTGTTCGGAAGGCTGGACGCCAGCGTCCAGCCCGCTCGGGATGGGTGGGGAGGCCCGCCGGGTCAATGGCGGAAGTGCCGCATGCCGGTGAGGACCATCGCCAGCCCGGCCTCGTCGGCGGCGGCGATGACCTCGTTGTCGCGCATCGAGCCGCCGGGCTGGATCACCGCCGTGGCGCCCGCCGCCGCCGCGGCCTGGAGGCCGTCGGCGAAGGGAAAGAAGGCGTCGGAGGCGACCACGGAACCATCTGCCAAGCCTTTGGGGGTGAGCGGGGTGGCGAGGCCGGCGGCCTTGGCGGCTTCCTCGGACTTCCAGGCGGCGATGCGGGCGCTGTCCACGCGGCTCATCTGGCCGGCGCCGATGCCGACGGTGGCGCCACCCTTGGCATAGACGATGGCGTTGCTCTTCACATGCTTGCAGACGCGGAAGGCGAAGAGCAGGTCGGCCAGTTCCTGATCGGTCGGGGCGCGCTTCGTGACCACCTTGAGATCGGCCTGGGTGATGCGGCCGGCGTCGCGGGACTGGGCGAGGAAGCCGCCGCTGACGGAGCGGATGAGGGTGCCGGGGGCCGCCGGATCGGGCAGGCCGCCGGTGAGGAGGAGACGCAGGTTCTTCTTGCGGGCGAAGATCGCCTTGGCCTCGTCCGAGGCGTCGGGGGCGATGACGACCTCGGTGAAGATGGCCGCGATCTTCTCCGCCGCCGCGGCGTCGAGCGGGCGGTTGGCGGCGACGATGCCGCCGAAGGCGGAGACGGGATCGCAGCGGAGCGCCTTGTCCCAGGCCTCGGCCAGGTTGGAGCCCAGGGCGACGCCGCAGGGGTTGGCGTGCTTGACGATGACGATGGCGGGGCCGTCGAGCTCGGCCACGGCCTCGTAGGCGGCGTCCGTGTCGTTCAGGTTGTTGTAGGAGAGTTCCTTGCCCTGGACCTGCCGCGCCGTGGCGATGCCGGGGCGGTTCGTGCCGTCGATGTAGAAGGCGGCGCGCTGGTGCGGGTTCTCGCCATAGCGCAGCGTCTGCTTCAGCGTGCCGGCGGTGCTGAGGCGGTTGGGGAATTCCTCGCCTTCCTGGCGGGCGAACCAGGCGGCGATGGCGGCGTCATAGGCGGCGGTGCGGGCATAGGCGGCGGCAGCCAGCTTCCGCCGCAGGGCCAGGGTGGTGCCGCCGGAGGACAGGGCCCCGGCGACTTCCGTGTACTGGGCCGGGGAGGTCAGGACGGCGACGTGGTCGTGGTTCTTGGCGGCGGAGCGGATCATGGCCGGGCCGCCGATGTCGATGTTCTCGATGCAGTCCTCGAAGGGCGCGCCTTTCGCGACGGTGGCCTCGAAGGGGTAGAGGTCCACGCAGACGAGGTCGATCGGGGCGATGTTGTGCCGGTCGGCCTGGGCCTGATGTTCCGGCAGGTCGCGGCGGAAGAGGATGCCGCCATGGACCTGGGGCACCAGCGTCTTCACGCGGCCATCGAGGATTTCCGGGAAGCCGGTGTGGTCGCTGACATCCTTAACGGCCAAGCCGGCAGCGCGGATGGCGGCGGCGGTGCCGCCGGTGGAAAGGAGTTCGGCCCCGTGGGCGACGAGGGCGCGGGCGAAGTCGATCAGCCCCCCCTTGTCGGAGACGGAGAGAAGGGCACGGCGGATCGGGAGGGCATCGCTCATGCCGCGCGGATTAGGCGCGGGCTGGCCCCGGCCGCAAGGGGAATGGGCGCAGGGCGGGTATCCGCCGGGTTCGGAGATGGGAGTGCTCATGGCCAGGCGTGGCGCAGGCGGTTGGGGAGGCGGGCGCGGCCGGCGGCGGTGCGGTGGAGGGCGGCGAGGGTTTTCAGCAGGTCACGATAGGCGGTGAGGGCGCCGTAGCGCGTTGGAAAGGGCTGTCTCTTGATCACATCTACGCACAGCTCCCAC
>NZ_BDLP01000014.1:0-31548 GCF_001950415.1 Roseomonas sp. TAS13 | reverse complement strand
GCGGCACGGTCTATCTGACCATCGACACGGGCTGGTGGCGGGAGGCCGAGCAGATCGCGGCGGTGCTGCGGCGCCGCGGGGTGCGGGCCACGCTCTTCGTGGCGGACGAGCCGACCTTCCGCGGCGACCGGACCCTGGGCCCGGAATGGGCGGGCTTCTGGCGCGCCCGGGCGGCGGAGGGGCATGTCTTCGCCAGCCACACCTGGCGGCACTGGTACTTCACCGGCGACCCCGCCCCGGGGAAAGTGCGCTACGCCTCCCGCCAGCGGGATGGCGGCAGCACGGTGCTGGACGGCCCCGCGCTCTGCGAAGAGCTGCGCCGCCCGGTCGAGCGGCTGCGCCAGATGGTGCCGGAGGCGGTGGTGCTGCCGCTCTGGCGCGCGCCCGGCGGGCGCACCACGCCCAATGCCCTGGCCCTCGCGCGGCAATGCGGGCTGCGGCACCAGGGATGGAGCGCCAACGGCTTCCTGGGCGACGAGCTGGACAGCGACCGGACCCCGAACGCCGCGCTGCTGGCACGCGCCCTGGGTTCCGTGCGCGAGGGCGAGGTGATGCTGATGCACTGGGGCGTGCGGTCGCGGCGGGAGCCTTTCGCCGGGGTGCTGGAGCCGCTGATCGCCGGCCTCCAGGAAAAGGGGTTCTGCTTCGAGACCTTGCCAGTCACGGGAAAGAACTGAGGGCGGCACGGCAAGATCCGGCATTTTCCTGACGCGAAACTGACAAAACCGCTTCGTGAGCGGGATTGTCGAACAACCGGGCGATGAAGACCAATTCATGCCCTGGACATGTTCTCTTCTGCCGCTATGAGGGGCCGCCAAAGACAAGAGGGGGCGGTGCCGCGGCATGTTGAGCGTTACCTTGCTGGCCTATGCCATGATCGTCGTCTTCATGGTGCTGGTCATGAGCGGCCGGGTCTCGGCCCTGATCGCGCTGATCCTGGTGCCGCTGGCCTTCGGCGCCCTGGCGGGCTTCGGGGGCGACCTCGGCAAGATGTCGCTGGACGGCATCCGCACCTTGGCGCCGACCGGCGTGCTGCTGCTCTTCGCCATCCTGTATTTCGGGGTGATGATCGATGCCGGGCTGTTCGACCCGGTGGTGCGGCTGGTGCTGAGGGCGGTGAAGGGCGACCCGGTCCGCATCGTGGTGGGCACCGCCATCCTGGCCCTGGTGGTCTCGCTCGATGGCGACGGCTCCACGACCTACATCATCACCTGCTCCGCCATGCTGCCACTGCACCGGCGGCTGAAGCTGGACCCGCTGATTGCCCCCTGCGTGATCATCATGGCGGCGGGCGTGACCAATGTGGCGCCCTGGGGTGGGCCGACGGCGCGCGCCGCCTCGGCGCTGCATGTCGATCCGAATGCGCTCTTCGTGCCGCTGCTGCCCTCGCTGCTCGCCTGCGCGCTCTGGGTGGTCTTCACCGCCTGGTTCCTGGGGCGGCGGGAGCGGGCGCGGGTCGGCGTCCTGTCGCTGCGGGATCTGGACCACGTCGAATCCCCGCTGGGCGGCTTCGTGGACACGGATGGCGGCGAGGATCACCGCCGGCCGAAGCTGCTGCCCTTCAACGCGGCGCTGACGGCGGTGCTCATGGCCTGCCTGATCGCCGGGCTGGCGCCGGCGCCGCTGCTCTTCATGGTGGCCTTCGCCATTGCCATGCTGGTGAACTACCCGACGCTGGAGCAGCAGAAGGCCCGCATCGCCTCCCATGCGCCGAACGTGCTGGCGGTGGTGTCGCTGATCTTCGCGGCCGGCGTCTTCACCGGCGTGCTGTCCGGCACCGGGATGGTGGAGGCGATGGCCAAGAACGTGGTGGCGCTGATCCCCGAAGGCGCCGGCCAGTTCCTGCCGCTGGTGACGGCGGTGGCGAGCCTGCCCTTCACCTTCTTCATCTCCAACGATGCCTTCTACTTCGGCGTGGTGCCCATCCTGGCGGAAGCGGGGCGGATCTACGGCCACACGGCGGAAGCCATCGGCCGCGCCTCGCTGGTGGGGCAGCAGGTGCACCTGCTGAGCCCGCTGGTGCCTTCCACCTACCTGCTGGTGTCCCTGGCCGGGGTGGAATTCGGCCGGCACCAGCGCTTCACCCTGGGCTGGGCCTCGGCCAGCGCCCTGGTGATGCTGCTGATCGGCGCCCTGACGGGGGCGATCCCGCTTCTCTGACCGGATGGGAGGGCCATCCCGCATGGTCTTCCCGATACGGTGGCGTTACGCTCGCGCCATGCTCGATACGCTGACCGATGCGCTGGATGGCGCCACCGGCTGGTTCTTTGCCATGATCCTGCAGCCCGGCCTCTATGCGGCGGGGCTGATGGGGTGGGAGGAGGAGGCCTATCGCTGGGCGGGCTTCCTGCTGCTGGGCCTGCTGCAGGTGGCCGTGGTCTATCTCGTCTGCCGGCCGCTGGAGGCCTGGCAGCCGGTGGAGCCGCGCCACGACCGCCGCGCCATCCGCACCGATGTCGTCTATACGCTGCTGGCGCGGCTGGGCATCCTGCCTCTCATCGCCTTCGCCCTGTTCACGGGCGTCGAATCCCGGATCAGCGGCTGGCTGGCGGAAGCGGGCTATGTCTCGCCCTCGCTGGAGGTGCTGTTCCCGCCGCTGCGCGAATGGCCGGTGCTGACCTTCCTGCTCTATGTCGTGGTGCTGGATTTCGGCGAGTACTGGCGCCACCGGCTGCAGCATGCCCTACCCTGGTGGTGGGCGCTGCACGCGATCCATCACGCGCAGACGCAGATGACCTTCTGGACCGATGACCGCAACCACGTCATCGACGACCTGATCGGCGCGGCCTGGGTCGGCGGCATCGCGCTTCTGATCGGCATTCCGCCGGAACAGTTCCCGCTGGCCTTGCTGATCCTGCGGCTCGCCGAGGCCATGTCGCACGCCAATATCCGGATGTCCTTCGGGCCCCTCGGGGAGCGGCTGGTGGTCTCGCCACGCTTCCACCGGCTGCACCACGGGGTGCTCGCGGCAGGTGAGGCGGGGCGCAACTTCGCTGTGCTCTTTCCGGTCTGGGACTGGATCTTCGGCACGGCGGACTGGCGGCGCGATCATTTCCCCGTCACCGGGGACCCAGATGCGCCGCCCGGCTTCGCGCAGGGTGGCTGGTGGCGGCACCAGGTGGACGGCACCCGCCGTTTCTGGCGCGCCCTGCGTGGCTGAGGCGCGGGCCCGGCGGTCGCTGGAAACCTGTCCGCGCCACCCCTGGGGGCGTGCCGCGACGAAAGGGGGCTGCAACCATTCCGTCACGATGACGCTTGCTGCGTCATCGCACCGGCTCGCGGCGGCGCGACTCCTCCAAAGGCACGGCCGCCCGCGGCTCTCGCCATCCCGGCGGGGGCCGGGGCGATCCTGGCCCGGGGATTGCCTGTCTTGTTACGGACCCATCGAGATGCGGCCGCCACGCCGCGGGAGACGACACGCCCATGCTGATCCGTGCCGGCTACAACCTTGCCTTCGAATGCCCTTCCGCGACCCCGATGCTGCTGCTGATCAACGTGGTGCCGGACCGCGAGCCGGACCTGCGTTCCCCGGTCGCCGTGCAGTTCCATTCCACCAGCGGGCAGGCCGTGCCCTGGCGCATGTACCGGGACGGGTTCAACAACGTCGTCACCCGCATCGTCGCGCCACCGGGACGGCTGACCATCTCGGCGGATTTCCTGGTGCAGGACAGCGGCCTGCATGATCCGGTCGTGCCGGATGCCGTGCAGCACCCGGTGGACGAGCTGCCGGACGAGGTCCTCGTCTTCCTGCTCGGCAGCCGCTATTGCGAGACGGACAAGCTCTCCAACCTCGCCTGGTCGCTCTTCGGCCAGACCCGGCCGGGGTGGGAGCGCGTGCAGGCGATCGTGGACTACGCGCACCAGCGCATCCAGTTCGGCTACCAGTACGCCCGCGCCACCAAGACGGCCTGGGAGGCGCATGAAGAAAGGCAGGGCGTCTGCCGGGACTTCACGCATCTGGCGGTGACCCTGTGCCGCTGCATGAACATCCCCGCCCGCTACGTGACCGGCTATCTGGGCGATATCGGCGTGCCGCCGGTGCCGGACCCGATGGATTTCTCGGCCTGGTTCGAGGTCTATCTCAGCGGCCGCTGGCACACCTTCGACGCCCGCCATAACAAGCCGCGCATCGGGCGCATCCTGATGGCGCGGGGGAGGGATGCGACGGACGTGGCGATCTCCACCTCCTTCGGCACTGCCTGGCTGGCGCAGTTCGACGTGATCACGGAAGAGGTCCCGGGGGGGTAGCGCCATCCCGCCGGGGCGGTGTGACCCCCTGTGCCTGCGCCGGGCCGTCCGCCGGGTCGGTTCAGCGCGGCCCGCCCGGCTTGTCGGGCGAGCCGCAGCCGCAGTCCCGCGAGTCCGGCGGCGGCGGTGGCGAGGCAGTCTGCGCGCTGGCGAGGCAGGGCAGCAGCAGGATCAAGGCAAGCACGAGAGCACGCATCTGGAGTCCCCGGTCGCTGTGGGACGGACAGGCTAGAGCAGATAGCTACGGGATGGCACGGCCTGGAAGCGCGGGTTCATACCGCGAACGAACAGGTAGGCCATCGGAAACCGCAGATAGGCCGGAGATGCAAGCCGGGCCGGAAATCGGCGGGAGTGGAATTATGGGTGACGACGCTGAGTCCGAGAACCGTCCGGCCGGGGACACGGCAAGGCCGCATGTCCACCCCCGGTCCGCGCTCATCAGGACCCAGCGCCGTCCCCTGTGTTTCCTATCCCTAAACTCGGCCCGTTTCCGGTTACCGATGACGCTGATCATACAGTCTCTAATGTCTTATACAAGATGCTGTGATGATTTTTTCTGTGTCGTTACGAAACTTTTTTGCGCCGAGGGGCGTGTCCAATCGGACGCCGGGAGGGCTGTCCTGAGCCCGTCCCGGGTCATGCGGCGCATTGCGGCACGAAGCGTGCTACATACATAGGCTCCGAGCAACCGATGCGATGATTCGAGTTGGAGACGCAGTGAGCGACTTTCCGCCCTCTTCCGATGGCCGTCCCGACGCGCGGCCCCTCTACGCGCAGGTGGAGTCGATCCTGAACGCCCGAATCGCCGCCGGTGAGTGGCAGCCGGGCCATGCGCTTCCTTCGGAGCCCGAACTGGCACAGGAGCTCGGCGTCTCGCATGGGACGGTCCGCAAGGCGCTGGACGCGCTGGAGCGACGCCACCTGATCGAGCGGCGCCAGGGCAAGGGCACCTTCGTCGCCCGTCAGACCAGCGAGCGGGCGCGGTTCCATTTCTTTCCGGTCCGCGACCTGCAGGGCCGGCAGGTCGAGCCGACCTCCACCGCTCTGTCCCTGGTGACCACGCCCGCCACGGAAGAGGAGCGCGCTGCCATGCACCTGCCCGCCGATGCGCTGCTGCACCGGGTCCGGCGGCTGCGCGCCAAGGACGGCGTTCCCTTCATGCTGGACGAGACCAGCATGCCCGCCGCCGTCTTCCCGGATTTTTCCGTCCCTGCGGGGCGGGAGCCGATGGATGAGCTCTATGTCGTCTACCAGAAGCGCTACGGCGTGACGGTGGTGCGGTCGGAGGAGCTACTGAGCGCCGATGGGGCCTCGCCCGAGGTCGCCGCCGTGCTGGAGATGCCCGCCGGCGCGCCCGTGCTGATCATGGAGCGCCGGACCTTGGATGCGGGCGGCCGCATGGTGGAACGGCGGACCTCCTGGCTGAACACCGCCCGGCACCGCTATGTCTCGGTGATGGAATAGGGCCGCCGCGGCCGGTGGCGCCTCCGCCGGCGGTCCGGGGCGGGCAGCCGTTTCCGGAGCCGCCTGCGCCGTGCCGGGGCTGGCACCGCTGCACCCGCGTTCCATCTGTTAGTCTTCCAATGGCCACGAGTACCCCCGCCATGCGATCCAACTGCGTTGTGCTGCGGACCGAACCCCCGTCCCGTATCGCCCCCGGGCCGGATGCGCCGGCCCTGGATCTCTGGTCGCGCCTCTGCCGCGATGCGAGCGGCGCGGCGGCGAGCGACCCGATCCTGGCGCAGCCCATGGCTGTCGCGGTGCTGCGCCATTCCTCCTTTCCGCAGGCCCTGGGGCACCGGATCGCGCGCAAGCTCGCCGATGCCGAACTGGATGCGACCGCCCTGGCGGGACTGGCCTGCGAGGCCTTTGTCGCCGATGCCGCCATTGTCGCTGCGGCTTCCACCGACCTGCTGGCGGTGCGCGACCGCGACCCGGCCTGCCCGGACCTGCTGACGCCCTTCCTGCACTTCAAGGGCTATCTCGCCCTCCAGGCGCAGCGCGTGGCGCATTGGCTCTGGCTGGCCGGGCGGCAGCACCTGGCGCTCTACATGCAGAGCCGCAGCGCCGAGGTCTTCGCCGTGGACATCCATCCGGCGGCGCGCATGGGCAAGGGCATCCTGCTCGACCACGGGACGGGCGTGGTGATCGGGGAAACGGCGGTGGTGGAGGATGACGTGTCGCTGTTGCAGGGCGTGACGTTGGGTGGCACCGGCAAGCACCATGGCGACCGTCATCCCAAGGTGCGCCGCGGCGTGCTGATCGGCGCCGGCGCCAAGATCCTCGGCAACATCGAGATCGGGGAGGGCGCCAAGGTCGGTGCCGGCTCCGTGGTGCTGCATCCGGTGGCGCCCTACACCACCGTGGCCGGGGCGCCGGCCAAGCCGGTGGGGCGGAACACCACCTTCCCCGGCCTGACCATGGACCAGACGCTGCAGCCGGACTACTCCATCTGAGCCGTCCGGCGCGCCGGAGCCGCCGTCAGTCGTGGTAGTCGATGGCCGGCAGGCCGGAGAGTTCCGCCTTGGTCATGTTCAGCGTCACGCGCCGTTCCCCGGCGGCGATGCTCAGCCTGTCCAGCGGTACGGCAACGTATTTCGTGTTCAGCCCCAGGTCGCGCTCCACTTCGATCACCACGGTGACGATGCGGCCGGTGGACGGGTCGATCACCAGATCCTCCACTTCGCCGACCTCGACCCGGTCAGTGGTATAGACGTCGCGATCAATAAGCCGGTTCGCCAGCAGGTGCGACGGTTCGATGCGCTGCATGGCGGGGCTGCCCTGGGCCAGGGCGGGCGAGGGGGCGGGGATGGCCAGAAAGGCCGCGGCGGCTGAAGCCAGCAGGAAGGTGCGCATCTTGTTCCGTCTCCCGGTGACATGAGGCGAGGAAACGCGCGCCGGTGAAGCCGGGTTGCCCGGCGGCCGCTTCACGGCCGCAGTACCAGGAAGACCAGCGCGCCCGCCGCCAGCAGCCAGAGCGGGCTCATCCGCGTCAGCACCAGCATCAGCGCCGAGAGACCCGCCACCGCCCAGGCCAGCACGCCCCCTTCGGCGGCGGAGAGCAGGGTATAGGAGGCGGCCAGCACCATGCCGGCCGCCACCGGCGCCAGGCCCCGCTCCACCGCGATCTGCCAGCGGGCGCCGCGGTTCCGCGCCCAGACCATCGCCAGGGCATAGACCAGCAGCGAGGAGGGCACGAAGATCGCGAAGGAGGCGACAAGCGCCCCCGCCCAGCCCGCGACCTCCCAGCCCACCAGCGTGACCAGGAGCGAGCCGGGACCGGGCGTCAGGCGCGACAGGGCGTAGAGGTCCAGGAAGCGGGCATCCGTCATCCAGCCATAGACATCGACCGACTGGCGGTGGATGTCCGCCACCACGCTCTGGCCGCCGCCAACCGACAGGAAGGAAAGCGGCACGAAGACCAGCAGCAGGCGGAGGAGCGGGTTCTCCGGCACCTCGTTCAGCTCCCGCGCCGCAGGCCGTGCGTGGCCCAGGCGATGCTGACAGGGGCGAGGGCCAGCACGACGTAGAGCAGCGGCAGGCGCAGCAGCGCGATCCCGGCGAAGCTCGCGGCCAGGATCAGCGCCGGGACCGGGGAGCGGGCGGCATTCCGCCCGGCGCGCAGCCCGGTCTGGAGCGAGAGGCCGATCGCCGCCGCGGCCACGCCGGGCATCATCGCGTGGATGGCCGGGTTCTGCGACAGGTGCCGGAACAGCGCGGCGGCCGCGATGGCCACCAGCATCGCCGGCACCACCATGCCGCCCGCCCCGGCCAGCGCGCCCCGGCCGCCCCGGAGGCGGTAGCCGATCCAGATCGAGAGATTGACCGTGTTGATGCCGGGAAAGGCCTGCGACAGCGCCAGCCCGCTGAGGAATTCGCGCTCGTCCAGCCAGCGGCGGTTCTGCACGAACTCCCGCATCATCCAGCCGCTGAGGCCGCCGCCGAAGCTGGTCAGGCCGATCTTGGCGAAGGCCAGGAAGATCTCGCGGAGGCCTGGCGGGGCCGGAGAAGCCGGCGCGCTTTCCGGAGGCAGGGAAGGCCGCTCGCCACCGGCCGGCGTGACCTCCGCGAAACCCGCCATGCGATCCGTTTCCCCACCCTCGTGGCGGCAAGCCTGCGTCCGGCACGGATGGGCGGCAAGATACCGGCGGATGAAGGAGAGAAAGGAAAATGGCCCCGTGGCGGGGCGGCTCCCTTTGGGAGAACCGCCCCGGTGCCGGGAACCGTCCGGCCCTAATGCAGCACCATCCCCGTGAAGGGCGGCACATAGGCCTGCAGCGTCACCAGCAGGCCGACCAGCACCGCCAGGGCGATGGAATGAAAGAAGACGTAGCGCAGGATGTCGCCCTCATGCCCGAACCAGTTCGTGGCGGTGGAGGCGACCACGATGCTCTGCGCGTCGATCATCTTGCCCATCACGCCGCCCGAGGAGTTGGCGGAGGCCATCAGCACTGGCGAAAGCCCGAGCTGCTCCGCGGTGATCCGCTGCAACCCGCCGAACAGCACGTTGGAGGCGGTGTCGGAGCCGGTCAGCGCCACGCCCAGCCAGCCCAGCAGCGTGCCGAAAAGGGGATAGAGCATCCCCGTATTGGCGAAGGCCAGGCCCATCGTGGCGTCCAGCCCCGAGTAGCGGGTGAGGTAGCCCAGCCCCAGCATGGCGGCGATGGTGATCAGCGAGTAGCGGACCCGCCAGATCGTGGCCCCGTATTCGCGGATCAGGGCGAGGGGCGAGAAGCCCATCAGCAGTCCGCCCAGCACCGCGGCCGCGAGGATTCCCGTGCCGGTCATGGACAGCACGCCGAAGGCGAAGACGGCGCCCTCCGGCACCGGCGCTGCCACCACCGGCGGCACCTTGACCACCATGCGGTGCAGCCCCTCGATCGGCAGGCTGGCCGACCAGATGCCGTTGAGCAGGCCCCGCGTGCCTTCCAGCCCCCAGAGGAAGACGAAGACCGTCAGGATCAGCCAGGGCATCCAGGCCCGCAGCAGCGCCCCCTGGTCCGCCACGGCCGCCCCGCCGCCCGACATGCGGGCCACGGGCGGCGCATCCACCATCTCGGCCCCATGACCGGTGCGGGCCATCGCGGCGCCGCGCAGCCCTTCCCCGGCGGCCACCGAATCGTCCCGGCCGCGCAGCGAGGGGTCCTTCCAGATCCGGCGCGGCCGCCAGACGCGCATGAAGCCGATCAGGCAGCCCATCGAGACCAGTGCCGCGATCACGTCCACCAGGTAGGGGCCGTGGTAGTTGGCGACCAGGAACTGCGGCACGGCGAAGGAGACGCCGGTCACCAGGATGGCGGGCCAGACCTCCAGCATCCCGCGCCAGCCGGCGAAGGCCCAGATCAGCCAGAAGGGCACCAGCAGCGAGAAGAAGGGCAGCTGCCGCCCGATCATCGCCGAGAGCGTATAGACATCGAGCCCGGTGACCCCGGCGAGCGCGATCACCGGCGTGCCCAGCGCGCCGAAGGCCACGGGGGCGGTGTTGGCGATCAGCGACAGGCCCGAGGCGGCGAGCGGCGAGAAGCCCAGGCCGATCAGCAGCGCCGCGGTCACGGCGACCGGCGTGCCGAAGCCGGCCGCGCCCTCGAAGAAGGCGCCGAAGGCAAAGGCGATCAGCAGCAGTTGGAGCCGCCGGTCCTCGGTGATGCCGCCGATGGAGCGCTGAAGGATCTCGAAGGAGCCGTTCGCCACCGTCAGCCGGTAGAGGAAGATGATGTTCAGCACGATCCAGCCGATCGGGAAGAGGCCGGACATGATCCCCAGCAACGTGGCGCGCCCGGCGATACCCACGGGCATGCCGAAGACGAAGACGGCGACGACGAAGGCCACCACCAGGGCCGAGATCGCCGCCCAGTGGGCCTGGATCTTCAGGAAGGCCAGGGCGATCAGCATGGTGGCGACGGGGATGGCCGCCACCAGGGCGGACAGGAGGATCGACCCGAAGGGATCGTAGGACTGGTTCCACGGCATTCTTGTTGGTTTCCCTGGATGGTGCTTTCCGCGCTGTCGTTGGGACCCCGACGAATCGGTGTCCGGCACCGCATGATGCACCAGTTGGGCCGTGGGACAGCCAGATACGTTTCGAGACTTGAACCTTGGGGGGCGCGGGGCGACATCCATGCCATGAACGAGGAATCGCGTCGTCCGCCCCTGCTCGACATGACGCCCGAGGGGGATTTCCGCACCCCGAAGCCGCCCGGCATGCTCGAACGCGTGTTGCTGCGCGTGGGTGGGGCCGCCGCCCTGGTGGCGGTGGTCGCCATCGGCCTGACCATGGCCGCCCTGGCCTTCGTGGTGCTGGGCCTGCTGATCCCCGTGGTTGTGGTGGCGGGGCTGGTGGCCTTCGTCACGCTGTGGTGGAAGATGCGGCAAGCCCGCCGCTACGGTCGTCCGGCCTTCGTGGTGATGCGGCGCTGACGGCGCCACCCTCCTTCCGTCCCGATCCCGCGCGGCTCTACGAGGTCCGCTCCGACGGCATGCCCTTCACCCAGGGCAGGGCAGAGGACGCGGAACAGGCCGCGCGCCTCCGTCTCGCACGCTGGTGCTGGGCGGGCTCCGTGCTGCTGAACGCCCTGGTGGCCGGGGTGGTGGTGCTGGCCTACCTGCTGCTGCCGCGCCGATTCGGCACCTGGTTCGGCCTGCTGCCGATCCTCTCCGTCCCGACCCTGGCCTTCGCCTTCCTGGTGTTGCGCCCAAGGCGGCCCCGGCGCCTGCACCGGGTGCGCCCGGACGCCTTCCGCTAGCCTCCGCCCCACCAAGGCAGGGCTTCCGCGCCATCAGCCTTCCGGCAGCCCCGCCGCCCGCGCCAGGAGCTCGTAGGACCGGCGGCGCGTCATGGGATCGTGGCAGGCGGTGACGACCGCCACCTCGGCGCAGCGGAACTCCGCCGCCATGCGGCACAGCTTCCCCCAGACCTGCTCCCCCGTGCCGACGGCCGAATGCTCCCGCAGCCGCTCGATGCGCCGCAGCTCGGCCTCGTCATAGGCGAAGCCCTCGGCCTCCTCCGGCGGGGGCAGGGGAACGAAGCCGGCGCGCTCCCGCAGCGTGCGCTGCAACTCGCGGGAGCGGAACAGGCGCCGCGCCTCCTCCTCCGTCTCCGCCGCCACGGCGAAGACGCAGATCGCCGCGTGCGGCGCCGGCAGCACGCCGGGCCGGAAGCCGCTGTGATAGGTCTCCAGTGCCTCGGCGGCGCCGCGCCCGTCCGAGAAGAAGTAGGCGAAGCAGTAGGGCAGGCCGAGATAGGCCGCGACCTGGGCGCCATAGTTGCTGCTGCCCAGCATCCAGACCTCGGGCGGCGGCGTCCCCTGCGGCTGCGCCTGGATGCTGGCGAAGGGATGGTTCGCCGCCAGACCGTCCCCCAGCCAGCCCAGCAGGTCGGTGAGCTGCTGCGGGAAATGGTCCTCCGTCTGCCGGGCGTTCAGCGGGTTCAGCGCATAGGCGGTGCGCCCGTCCGAGCCCGGGGCGCGGCCCAGCCCCAGGTCGATCCGCCCCGGCGCGATGGCCGACAGGACACGGAACTGCTCCGCCACCTTCAGCGCGCTATAGTGCGGCAGCATGATCCCCGCCGGCCCGACCCGGATGCGCCGCGTGGTGGCGGCGATGGCCGAGACCAGGATCTCCGGCGCCGAGCCCGCCAGGGCCTCGCTGTTGTGGTGCTCCGAGAGCCAGTAGCGGGTATAGCCCAGCCGGTCCGCCAGCCTGGCGAGCTCCAGCGTATCGGGAATGGCCTCCGCGGGCGTGTGCCCGGCGAGCACGGGGGACTGGTCGAGGATGGAAAGCGCGGGCTTCATGCGGAAGAAATGGGGCGGAAACGCCCGATGCGAAAGGATGCAGCCTTGCCCGATACAACCAGTCCCGGGTCCGTCACGCCCGAACAGGCCATGCGCCGGGCCATCGCCCTGTCGCGCGAGAACATCGAGACGGGCGGCGGTCCCTTTGGCGCCGTCATCGTGAAGAACGGCCGGATCGTGGGAGAGGGGGCGAACCGGGTGGTGCCGGATGGCGACCCGACCGCCCATGCCGAGGTCACGGCCATCCGCGACGCCTGCCGCCGCCTGGGCACGCACGACCTGAGCGGGGCCGTCCTCTACACGAGCTGCGAGCCCTGCCCGATGTGCCTTTCCGCCACCTGGTGGGCGCGGATCGGCGAGATCGCCTATGGCAATGGCCGCGCCGATGCCGCCGTCATCGGCTTCGACGACGCCGCGATCTATGACGAGGTGGCGCGTCCAATCGGGGAACGTCGCCTGCCCCTGCGGCGCTTCATGGCGGAGGAGGCGATCACCACCTTCCGGGCCTGGGCCGCGAAGGCGGACAAGGTGCCCTACTGATCCGGGACGGCGGGACGGCAACGGCGATGCCGAGGGCTGCGCCCGGCGACTGGCAGCGCCGAATCGACTCTTCCAGATGAATATCCTGGCTGACCTGGGATGTTGTCCTGCCGATTGACAGCACTGGGAGCGACACCATGGCGAATGCGAGCGTGGCCGATCTTTTTGCCGAGACGCTGCAGGGCATCGGCGTCCGGCGGATCTACGGGGTGGTGGGCGACAGCCTGAACGCGATCACCGAGTCGCTGCGCCAGCGCGGCGGGATCGACTGGGTGCATGTGCGGCACGAGGAGGCCGCCGCCTTCGCCGCCGGGGCCGAGGCGCAACTGACGGGCACGCTAGCGGTCTGCGCCGGCTCCTGCGGGCCGGGCAACCTGCACCTGATCAACGGCCTCTTCGACTGCAACCGCACTCGCGTGCCGGTGCTGGCCATCGCCGCGCATATCCCGAGCGCCGAGATCGGCTCCGGCTATTTCCAGGAAACCCATCCGGAAAACCTGTTCCGCGAATGCAGCGTCTATTGCGAGATGGTCTCCAGCCCCGAGCAGATGCCGCGCGTGCTGGACAATGCCATCCGCGCGGCGGTGGGGCAGCGCGGCGTGGCCGTGGTGGTGATCCCGGGCGACGTGGCGATGAAGCCCGCCATTGCCCCCGCCACGACCACGGCGCTGCTGCCCATGGCACCGGTGGTCCGCCCGGCGGAAGGGCCGCTGGAGGCGCTGGCCGAGATGCTGAACGGCGCCTCCAAGGTCACGCTGCTCTGCGGGCGCGGCTGCCGCGATGCGCATGGCGCCCTGCTGCAACTGGCGGAGGTGCTGAAATCGCCCATCGTCCACGCGCTCGGCGGCAAGGAGTTCGTGGAATACGACAATCCCTACGATGTCGGCATGACCGGGCTGATCGGCTTCTCCTCAGGCTACCACGCCATGGAGAACTGCGAGGCGCTGCTGATGCTGGGTACGGATTTCCCGTACCGGCAGTTCTATCCGCAGGAGGCGAAAATCGCCCAGGTCGATATCCGGCCGGAGAATCTGGGCCGCCGCACGCGGCTGGACCTGGGGCTGGTCGGCGATGTCGGCACCACCATCGCGGCGCTGCTGCCCCGGCTGGTGGAGAAGCAGGACCGCCGCTACCTCGATAGCTGCCTCGCGCACTATCGCAAGGCGCGGGAGGGGCTGGACGCGCTCGCGCAAGGCCGGCCGGGCGAGGGGGTGATCCATCCGCAGCACCTGGCCCGCGTGCTGGGCGAGCAGGCGGCGGAGAATGCCATCTTCACCGCCGATGTCGGCACGCCCACGGTCTGGGCGGCGCGCTACCTGAAGATGAACGGGCGGCGCCGCCTGATCGGCTCCTGGGTGCATGGCTCCATGGCCAATGCCCTGCCGCAGGCGATCGGCGCGCAATGCGCCTTTCCCGGGCGGCAAGTCATCTCCTTCTCCGGCGATGGCGGCTTCACCATGCTGATGGGCGACCTGCTGACCCTGCGGCAGCAGAAGCTGCCGGCCAAGGTGGTGGTGCTGAACAACGGCACGCTGGGCTTCGTGGAGCTGGAGATGAAGGCTGCCGGGCTGCTGGAGACCGGCGTGGCGCTGGAGAACCCGGACTTCGCCGCCATGGCGCGGGCCTGCGGCATCCCCGCCCGCCGCGTCACCGACCCGGGCGAGCTGGAGGCGGCGGTGCGGGACGTGCTGGCGGAGGAAGGGCCCGCGCTGCTGGACGTGGTGAGCAACCGGCAGGAACTCGCCATCCCACCGAAGATCACCGCGGAGCAGATGAAGGGCTTCGGCCTTTTCGCGCTGAAGGCGGTGATGAGCGGACGCGGCAACGAGATCCTGGACCTCGCCCGCAGCAACCTGCGGCTCTGAGCCGCGCAGCCCGGGACGGGGGGTGATGCTGCCCTGGCCGCCTCTGTTCCGGGCGGCGCGGGCCATGGCCAGCGCGGTGCTGTCCTACGGGGCGGCACTGGCGCTGGCCCTGCCGCAGCCGGTCTGGGCGCCGGTCTCGGCGCTGGTGGTGGCACAGGACCGGCTGCCCGATACGCTGCGCAGCTTCCGTGGCCGGCTGATCGGCACCGCGCTGGGCGTGGCCATCGCGATGGCGGTGCATCTGCTGCTCCACCCCCTCGGCGCGCCGCCCCTGCTGGTGCTGGGGGTGGCGACCGGTCTCGCCTCTCTGCTGGCTTCCGTCTGGCCGGCATGGCGGGTCTGCCTCTGGACCGCCGCGATCACCCTGCTCGGCCATCCGCCGGAGATGAGCATTCTGGCCAGCGGCCTCGCGCGGTTCCTGGAAGTGACGCTTGGCGCCTGCATCGCCACCGCCATCGCGGCACTGGAATTCCGCTCGTTGGTCGCCCTCGGCCGCTCTCCGTCCCGGGAAAAGGGCGGTGGTGCCCCGGGCGGCTGAGGCCGGGGGCTATCCCGCCAGATGGCGCCGCCGCAGCAGCCGGGCCAGCAGCCCGTCCACCGGCCCTGCGATCACCGAGACGGCCCAGAGCCCGCCCGCCACCAGCACGATGGCCGGGCCGGTCGGGACGTCGAGGTGATAGGACAGCAGCAGCCCCGCCGTGGAGGCGATGGCCGCCAGCAACGCCGAGGCGCGGGCCAGCCCACCGATCTGCCGCGACCAGTGGCGGGAGGCGACGGCGGGCAGCATCATCAGCCCCACCGCCATCAGCGTGCCGAGCGCCTGGAAGGCCGCCAGCACGTTCAGCACCACCAGGGCCAGAAAGAGCATGTGCCAGGCCCCGCCATGCGCCCTCTGCGCGGCGGCGAACTGGGGATCGAAGCATTCCAGAACCAGCGGCCGCCAGGCGGGGGCCAGGATCAGGAGGGTGAGGGTGGAGACCCCCGCCATCATCAGGAGCGCGTCGTCGTCCACGCCCAGCACGCTGCCGAAGAGCAGGTGGGTGAGGTCCATCGCCCCGCCGCGTACGGACACCATGGCAACGCCCAGGGCGAGTGCCAGGAGATAGAGCGCGGCCAGCGTCGCATCCTCGCGCCCGCCCGTAGCGCGGGACAGCGCCCCGGCCCCGAGCGCCACGCCCAGCCCCGCCACCAGCCCGCCCAGGGACATGGCGGTGACGGAAAGGCCGGCGACCCAGAAGCCCGCCGCCACGCCAGGCAGGATGCCGTGCGCCAGCACGTCGGCGGACAGGCTCATCCGACGCAGCATCAGGAAGACGCCGAGTGGCGGCGCGGCGAGGCTGAGCGCCAGGCAGCCGATCAGCGCCCGGCGCAGGAAGCCGAATTCGATGAAGGGCGAGAAGAGCAGGTCATGGGCGCTCATGCCAGGAACGGGGCCCCGGCCGGCGACGTGGCGGAAACAGACATGGGCTCAGGCCGCGACGGGACGGTCGCAGGCCTCGGCATCCTCGTCCCAGCCTTCCGCCATCATCCGGGCGCGCAGGCGGTTCTGCGCGGTCAGCACCGTTTCGGTCGGCCCCCAGGCCACGGCCTCCCGCGCCAGGAGCAGGCAGTCGGGGAACTCCCGGCGCACCAGCTCCATGTCGTGCAGCACCGCGAGAACGGTGCGCCCCTGGCCGTGCCAGTCCCGGACCAGCCGCAGCAGGTCCGCGGCGGTGCGGGCATCCACGGCGTTGAAAGGCTCGTCGAGCAGGATCGCCGGCGCGTCCTCGACCAGCAGCCGGGCAAAGAGCAGGCGCTGGAACTGCCCGGCGGAAAGGCTGCCCACCGGGCGCCGGCCGAAGCCATCCAGCCCGACCGCCGCCAGGGCCTCGGCAGCCCGGTCGCGGTCGGCGGCGGAGGCGCCGCGCAGGGCGCCCAGGCGCGGCCAGTGCCCCAGCATCGCGACGTCGAGGCAGGTGATCGGAAAGGAACGGTCCAGCGAGGTCATCTGCGGCAGCAGGGCGATGCGGCCGCAGTTGCGCTCCAGCTTGCCCTCGCTGGGGTTGTGCAGGCCGGCGATGGCGCGCAGCAGGGTCGTCTTGCCGGCACCGTTCGGCCCGACCACGGCGGTCAGGCTGCCCTGCGGAAAGAGGCCGTTCACATGGTGCACCGCCGGGCGGCGCTCATGCGCCACCGTCAGGTCGCGGAGGCGGATGCCGCCCATGGCGCTCATGGCTGCCCCCCTGACACGGGGGCGATGTCACTCGGCACAGGCTCGTCGGACATGGCCCAGGCCACACCCAGCCACAGCAGCCCGGACAGGCCGATGGCCAGGATCAGGCGCGGGACGACACCAGTGGACAGGGCGAGCGGATCGGGCAGGCGGACCATACGTTATTACATAACATCCTGAGAGCACTGGACAAGCGCTTCCGTCCCCGCCAATTCCGCGCCCTATGCAGGACAGCCCCGCTTCCCCCTCCGCGCCGCGCGCCGGCCAGGGCAGGCCGCCGGAAACCCCTTCCTCGCCTCTGCCACAGGACGCTGCGGCAACAGACGATGTGGCGACGGACCCTGACGCGGCCGGCCGGGAAGGCCCGGCCTCTTCGCCAACCGGAAAGCCAGGCGGAGCCGCCGGAACCTCCCGCCCGCTGGGCAACGGGGCCGCCGCATCGCCTTCCCCCGCCGGAGAGGGCACCGTCCCGCCGCCGCAACCCTCGTTCGCCCCTTCGGCCGCCCCTTCGGCCGCCCCCATGGTGGCAGGCGAAGACGAGCTGCGCCGCCGGCTGCGGCGCCACAAGGCCCTGGCGGGTGGGCTGCTGCTCGTCATGGCGGCGCTGACGGTGGGGGCCTATGCCCTGCCGCCCGGCTGGTGGACCGACCTGCTGCAGGCCAGCGCCAAGGCCGGGCTGGTGGGCGGCATCGCCGACTGGTTCGCGGTCACGGCGCTGTTCCGCCATCCGCTGGGGCTGCCGATTCCACACACCGCCATCATCCCGCGCCAGAAGGAGCGCCTCGGCGCTGCGCTGGGCCGCTTCGTGGCGGAGCATGTCTTCACGGAGCGCGAGGTGGCAAAGGTCATCGCCCGGCTCGACCTCGCCGGGGTGATCCGCAACGTCCTGGCCGACGAGGCGACGACGCGGCCGGCCGCGCGGGCCATCGCCGCCTCGGTGCCGCGCCTGCTCGCCAATGTTCAGGAGGGCAGGGCGCAGAAGCTGGTGCTGCGAATCCTGCCGCGCCTCGCCGATGGCCCTGCCGCCACGAAGCTGCTGGCGCATGCACTGCGCACGCTGGTCGAGGGCGGCAAGCACCGCGACGTCTTCGCCCTGGCGCTGGGCGAGATCCGCGAGGTGCTGCGGAACAAGGAGCAGTCCCTGCGCGAGGAAGTGGAGAAGCGCGTCCGCGACCAGGGCGGCTCCGTGGTCGGCTGGGTCGCCGGGGCCTATCTCGCCAAGCGCGTGGTCACGGCGGTGAACGGCGCGCTGGACGAGGCGCTGAATTCCGAGAATGCGGAAAGCGGGCTGCGCGCCGCCTTCGACGAATGGGTGATGCGCGAGCTGGACCGCCTGGAGCACGACCCGCAGCGCGCCGCCCAGATCGGGGAGGCGCTGCGCTCGGCCCTGCGCCATGGCGTGGTGGCGGGCTGGCTGGACGATGCCTGGCACCGGGTGCGCTGGGCGGCGGAGATGGACGCCGCCAATCCGGACGGGCGGCTGGCGGCCCTGGCACGGGCCGCGCTGGACAATGCGGGCCAGGTGCTGGCAGAGGACCCCGGCGCCCGCGCCCGGGTGAACGCGGCTGTGGAGCGGATGCTGCTGGCGTTGCTGCCCTCCGCCCGGCAGCGCCTGTCCGGCTTCGTGGCCGAGGTGGTCAGTGGCTGGGACGCGCGGACCGTCACGGACCGGATCGAGCTGCGGGTCGGGCGCGACCTGCAGTTCGTGCGGATCAACGGAACGGTGGTCGGCTTCCTGGTCGGGGGCCTGCTGTTCGCGCTGCTGAGCAGCGTCGCAGGATACGTGGCCTTCTAGCGGCGCCTTCGGGGGCGGGCGGCCCGCCCCGGGGAAACCAGCATAGCCCGCGGCGTGGATGCGGCCTGCACGGTTGCTCGTCGCAGGGCTGCCTGCCGGCGCGAAGCATCGTGACATATCGCGGCAAAGCATGACGATGCCGGATCAAGAACCCGTCGGTCCTCAACCGGAACGGGAAAACCGGCCAAAGTAACGGGCTGCATCACGGCAGCGTCATTCCAAGCAGAAAGCTCCGCCTAAACTTCCGTCTCCGGGCAGGCGTTAGGGCAGCAGTCCCGAGGGAGACCACGATGTCCGGCAAGGAACCGGAGACAGTGGCTGTACCCGTCGCTGAAGAAACTCTCATTGTCACCAAGCAGGACGTTGAGACAGCGCGTGTACGCGTGTCGCTGAAGACGGAAACGTTGCAAGACGTGGTCCGGGAAACCTTGCGCGGCCGCCGCGTGGAGGTGGAGCGGGTCCCGATTGGGCGGGAAGTGGACCACATGCTCGAAAGCAGGGTGGAGGGCGATGTCCTCGTCATTCCTGTCGTCGAGGAAATCCTTGTGGTCGAGAAACGGCTGGTCCTCAAGGAGGAGGTCCGGCTCCGCTATGTGAGTACGACGGAAGCCCTGGAATACCCTCTGACGCGCCGCAGCCAGTCGGCGACGATCGAACGGGTTGAGGCCGGTGAAGCCGACCACGCCCGGAGCGCTTTGCAGGACCCAACACCGACACCAGCAGACGAAGGAAAACCCAGCATGACACGCATCCTTACCGGCCTGTTCGACACCCGCCAGGAAGCCGACGCGGTCGTCGAACATCTGCTCCAGCATGATGGCATCGACCGCAGCCATGTCAGGGTCTACGCGGTCGACGCGGACACCGCGTCAGACTACCGCCCGACGGACGACAAGGGTTTCTGGGCATCCCTGAAGGATCTCTTCGTCCCCGACGAGGAGCGGGCGACCTATACCGAGGGCCTGCGGCGGGGCGGCGTGGTCGTCTCGGCGGAAGTACCGGAACAGCTTCTGGATCATGCCTCCGATGTCTTCGAGAGCCATGGCGCCGTCGACCTGGATGCCCGGGAGGCGGAGTGGCGGAACCAGGGCTGGAGCGACACCACCCATGGCCTGACAACGGGCGACACCACGACCTCGCTCCCGCAGTCCCCCACTGCTCCGGGGACCATGGGCACGATGCCAGCCGCCATGCCTTCGGCGGACACTGCCAGCGCGGTGGGGACCACTCGGGACAATGGCGAGGAAGTCATCCCGATCGTCGAGGAGCAGATCCGCATCGGTAAGCGTGACACGGAGCATGGGCGTGTCCGCGTCCGTTCCTATGTCGTCGAGACGCCGGTCAGCGAGGATGTGACCTTGCGCGAGGAACACGTCGACGTGCAGCGCCGCCCGGTGGACCGGCCGGTTTCCGATGCCGACCGCATGTTCGAGGAGCGCACGATCGAGGCAACCGAGCATGGCGAGGAGGCCGTCGTCGCCAAGGAGGCGCGGGTGAAGGAAGAGGTGGTCATCCGCAAGAGCGCGACGGAGCACACGGAGACGGTGAAGGATACGGTCCGCCACACGGAGGTGGACGTGGACGACAGCAGGACACCGGCTTCCACCACCCCCACCACGCCGCCGCGCAACCCCATCTAGCGCTGGTGTTCCCGGCCGACTGCCGGCCGGTGGACGAAGCCTGAAGAGGGGCCGGGGCATAGGCTCCGGCCCGGATTGAACGGAAGGGGCAGATCAGGGATCTGCCCCTTGTCGCATGTCCTTGGTTCCTGCCGCCGGTGCCTGATGGTTTTCCCGCTAAACCGGTTTCCTCGCCTGGTGCGGCAGGGGCTCCGCACAGCGGGCGATCAGCGCCTCCGTTTCCTGCTCCGTCATGGCTCCGCCTCCCGGTGCGTGCGGCGTAGCAGGTCGATGACCTCCGCATCCTCCGTCTGCGTGAAATCCTCGTAGAAGCGGCCGACCGCCCCCAGCACATGCGGCTGCATCAGGACCACGGCCTCGTCGCAGAGGGGTTCCAGCGCGGTGACCACCTCGGGCGGGGCAACAGGCACCGCTATGATGCGGCGCCGGGCTCCCGAAGCCTGCAGCGATTGCAGGGCCACCCGCATCGTGGCCCCGGTGGCGATGCCGTCATCCACCAGGATGACGCTGCGGTCGCGGATGATGGGCAGGGAGTGGCCTGGTGCGTAGATGGCGCGTCGGCGGGCGATTTCGGTGAGCTGCCCAGCGAGGATGCGGCCGATCTCCGCGTCGGACACGCCGAGTTCGTGCCGGACATCCTCGTTGATCACACGCCCTGGCGGATTGCCGTCGGTAACGGCGCCCAGTGCCAACTCCGGAAATCCCGGCGCCGGGAGCTTCCGGACCATGAGCAGGTCCAGCGGTGCGCCCAATGCCTGCGCCACTTCATAGCCCACCGGTACCCCGCCGCGCGGCAGGGCGAGCACGAGTGGCTGTGGCAAGTCCAGCGCATGCAGCCGGACCGCCAATTGCCGTCCGGCATCCCGCCGGTCGCGGAAAACCATGGAGAGGTCTCCAGCGGCGCCACGTGCCGCGATGGCCGCTGGTGGCTACATGGTGACAGGCGGGACCTGAGGCGATGGACCCGGCGGCGGGGTGATATCCGGGCCAGGGCCGGGATTCGGCCCGTCGGGCTCCGGCGGCATGGGCGGCGCGGGCTCCTCGGGCGGCAGGGGAGGAATGGGCGTGCCGGGCGGCAGGCCGGGTTCGGGGATGGGGTTGCCGCCGGGCTGCGGGCCGGGGCTCGATGCGATCGGGGACATGGCGATCCTCCCTTTGCGACGATGCAGCGGCTGGCGCGCGGGCGACGGCCGCTCTCCCGCAAACAACGCCCCGCCGCGTCGCCCCGTTGCCATGGCGGTTCGCCCAGGAGCGGGGAGTGGAGCGCTAACGGTCAGCCGCGATGGACGGGGACGGCAGAAAGGCCAGGAGCTCCCGCAGCGTATCGTCCGGGCATTCCTCCTGCGGCGTATGGCCGCAGTCCAGCGGCCGTCCCCGCACGTCGAGCGCCTTCTCGCGCCAGGTCTCCAGCACCTCATAGAGCGCGCCGACCGTGCCGCGCCCGCCCCAGAGCGCCAGCAGCGGCGCCCGGATGCGGCTCCCGGCATCGGCGGCATCGTGCTCCAGGTCGATGCCGGCCGCGGCGCGGTAGTCCTCGCAGATGGCGTGGATGGTGGCCGGGTCGCGGTAGGGGCGGAGGTATTCCTGGATCACCGCCTCCGGCGTGGCGCCGGGGATCTTCACCTGCCCCTCGATATGCCTGCGCAGGAAGAACTCCGGATCGGCACCGATCATGCGCTCCGGCAACGGGTAAGGCTGGATCAGGAAGAACCACCAGAAATAGCGGGTGGCGAATGCCTTGTCCGTGCGGGCGTACATCGTGGCGGTGGGCGCGATGTCGAGGACGGCGATGCGCTCCACAGCCTCGGCATGGTCCAGCGCCATGCGGTGCGCGACCCGCCCGCCCCGGTCATGCCCGACCACGGCGAAGCGCCGATGCCCCAGGGCGCGCATCACAGCCACCTGGTCCGCCGCCATGGCGCGCTTGCTGTAGTTCGCGTGCCGCTCGCCCCCCGCCGGCTTGCCGGAATCGCCATAGCCGCGCAGGTCGGTGGCGACCACGGCATAGCCCGCCTTGGCGAGTGCGGGGCCGACATGGCGCCACGTCACCAGCGTTTGCGGATGGCCATGCAGCAGTAGCACCGGAAAGCCCGTGCCGCGCGTGGCAGTGCGGATGCGTAGCCCGGGCGGCACATGCGGCGTTCCGGGCGGGATCTCCACATCCTCGATGCGGAAGCCGGGCATCCATCGGGCGTCGGTCATGGCGCGGCACCTCCTTGCGGCACGATCCTCGGCCCGGAGCGGCGGGGTGTCACCTCCCTTGGCTCAGCGGACCACGGGCTCAGCGGGCCATGCGGCTCAGCGGACTGGCGTCACATAGGCCTTGCGCCCGGACAGGCCGCTGCCCTGGCCGATGCGGATACCGCCATCGGCCTGCGGCACGGCCAGGGGCGCGACCTCCACCCGGATGACGCTGCTGCCCCGCATGCCGAGCTGCCGCGCCACCATGGGGCTGACATTGAGGATGCGGTCGCCCCGGCGCGGGAACCGGTCACGCACCGCGACGATCGTGCTGCGGCGGTTGCGCAGGTTGGTGACGCGGGCGGTGGCGCCGAGCGGCAGGTCGCTGCTCGCCACGCTGTTGGACTTGGGATCGAAGCGCGCGCCGCTGGCCATGCGGCGCCCGGCGAGGTTCGGCGCGAAGACCGAGGCCTCGCCCCGGTGGATTGCGCCCGAGCGATCAGGGGCGGGGAGCATGCCCTCCGGCATGGCCGTCTGCGCCGAGGCCGGCAGAGCGGCAAGCAGCAGCAGCAGCAGTGCCGCTGCGGGCACCAGGGATCGCCGCCGCCCGGAAGGGGACGGACGCCAGCTCCACATCGTCAGGACTCCGGAATTGTACGAAGTCCGGAATGCTATGGCGCGGCGGAAAGGTCGAGGGAGCAGGCGGCACTCTCCGCCCGCCTCACCCGATCGGGAACTCCGATGAGCACCAGGAGGGAGGCGGAGGGGCCAGGGCCCTTCCGCCTCCGGCCCCGTCAGGCACGGCGCAGCAAGCGCTCGGCGATCTGCACGGCATTCAGGGCGGCGCCCTTCAGGAGCTGGTCGCCTGCCACGAAGAGGGCCAGGGTGCGGCCGGACGGGTCGCCCAGGTCGCGGCGGATGCGGCCGACCAGCACGTCGTCCTGTCCCGAGGCCTCGGAGGGCATCGGGAAGTGGTTGCGGGCGCGGTCGTCCACCAGCTTCAGCCCCGGCGCCCCGGCGAGCAGGGCGCGGGCTTCCTCCGGCGTCACCACCTCGCCGAACTCGACATGCAGCGCCATGGCATGGGCGCGCAGCACCGGCACGCGGATGCAGGTGATGCCGACCGGCAGGTCCGGCGTGCCGAGGATGCGGCGGGTTTCCGCCACGACCTTCTGCTCCTCGCCGTTGTAGCCGCTCTCCTCGTCCATCTCCGCATTGTGGCTGAAGAGGTTGAAGGCATAGGGGTGCGGCAGGACCTTGGGCTCGAAACCCTCGCCACGCAGATAGGCGGCGGTGGACTGGCGCAGCTCCTCCATCGCCGCGGCGCCGGCGCCCGAGGCGGCCTGGTAGGTCGCGGCGGTCAGGCGGCGGATCGGATGGGCGCGGTGAAGCGGGGCGAGCGCCACGGTGGCGATGGCGGCGACGCAATTCGGGTTGGCGATGATGCCGGCATGGCTCACCATGCTCTCCGCATTCACCTCAGGCACCACCAGCGGCACGTCGGCGCGCATGCGGAAAGCGGAGGAATTGTCCACCACCACCGCGCCGGCCTGGACCGCGACGGGGGCGTACTGCTTGGAGACGCCGCTGCCGGCAGAGAAGAGGGCGATGTCCACGCCCTGGAAGCTGTCGGGGCCGAGCGCCTCGATCACCAGATCCTGGCCCCGGAAGCGCATCTTCTGGCCGGCGGAACGGGGGGAAGCCAGCAGCTTCAGCGAGGCGACGGGGAAGTTCCGCGCCTCCAGGCAGTTCAGCAGCTCGACGCCGACGGCACCGGTGGCGCCGACGATGGCCACCACGGGCGCGCGGAGATCCGCGGGTCGGTCCGGGGCGCTGCTCGGCGCTTCGAGGGAAAGGTCCAGGCTCATGGGGTTCTGGTCTCTGTGTGGAGGCCAGCGGGCGGGAGCCTGTTTCGGGGCCCCGCCGCTGCCGGCGGGGTCCTCGGGGGTTCTGCTATGCCGCCGCGATCGCCGCGCGCACGCCCGAGGACGCCCCGCCGGGGGACGTCTCTTTGGTCGTAATGCGCTTGAGCGAGGTCATGGGCACGGCATGGACGCTACGGAGGCGATACGGGACTGTCCACCGGAAAAGCCATGTGTCCCTTGCGGAGCAGGGCAGCCCGGCAACGGCCTCGCCGCCCCCGGTGGTCAAGGTCGGGTGTGACCCGGCCATGAATTCGCGCCATGGGGGCTGGCGCGCCGGCGCGTCCCGCGCATGCTGGGGGCGCCATTCATGCCGGGAGCACGCCACCATGACCATCCGACGCCTGGCCGAGGAAGCCCGCCTGTCCGGCGCCACCATCGGCGGCGGGCTGATCTTTCTGGCGGGACAGGTGGCGGACGATGCCGCGCTCGATGCCGAGGGGCAGACCGCCGACATCCTGGCGCAGATCGATGCGCTGCTGGCCGAGGCCGGGACCGACAAGCGGGCACTGCTGTCCATCACCGTGGTGCTGGCGGACATCGCCGATGCCCCGGCCATGAACCGGGCCTGGGACCGCTGGCTCGACCCGGCGGCCAAGCCGGCGCGCATGACGATCCAGGCGCCGCTGGTCGATCCGCGGTGGAAGGTGGAGATCACCGGCGTCGCCCTGGCGCCGGCCACCTGACGCTTCCGGTTCGGCGGCGGCTCCTTTCGCTCCGGGCCGCCCCAATCATGCCAGGACCCTGCCAACACCTCGCCATGGGGTGGGAGAAGGATCGCCAAGACATGCCGCTTCGCCGCCATCCCGCCGGGCCTCATCCGGCCGTCCTGCCACGCCGCCGGGCGAGGCCCTGGCCATGAGCGCCATGGACCCCTGGCGCGGCCGGCGCGCCGTGGTGACCGGCGGAGCCGGTTTCCTGGGTGCCAGTCTCTGCCATGCCCTGTCCGCTGCGGGGGCGGAAGTCCTGGCCATCGACGCGATGCTGCCCGGGATGGGCGCGCATCCAGGCAACCTGGAGGGAAGCGGCGCCCGGCTGCTGCGAGGCGATCTGCGCGATCCGGCGCTGGACCTGGAGGGCGCCCTGCGCGGGGCGGACGCGCTGTTCAACTGCGCTGCCCAGACCTCCCATGCCGGCAGCATGAACGAGCCGCTGCCGGACCTGGAGATCAACGCCACGGCGCAGCTCCGCCTGATCGAGACGCTGCGCCAGACCGCGCCCCGGGCCGTGGTGGTGCACGCCTCGACCCGCCAGTTCTACGGCCGCCCGCAATATCTGCCGGTGGACGAGAAGCACCCGATCGTGCCGCCCGACGCCAACGGTGTCTCCAAGTTCGCCGGCGAGCAGTACTGGCTGCTGGAAAGCCGCGTGCGGGGGCGGCCGGCCGCCTCGCTGCGCCTGACCAACTGCTACGGCCCGCGCCTGCGCATCCGCGATGCGCGACAGACCTTCCTCGGCATCTGGATCCGCCGGGTGCTGGAGGGCGAGCCCTTCGAGGTCTGGGGTGGCGAGCAGCTGCGCGACCTCGCCTATGCCGAGGACGTGGTGGCGGCCTTCCTGGCGGCGGCGGAGACCCTGCTGGGACCGGCGCCGGAGCGTTGCGCCGGGCGGGCCTTCAACCTCGGCGGCGACGCCCCGGTCTCGCTGCTCCGGCTGGCGGAGCTTCTGGTGGACGCCGCCGGGCAGGGGAGCTACGAGATCCGCTCCTTTCCGCCCGACCGGGCGGCCATCGATATCGGGTCCTACCATGCCGACGACCGCGCGTTCCGGGAAGCGACGGGCTGGGCCCCGCGTGTGCCCCTGGCCGAAGGGCTGCGCCGCAGCGTCGAATGGTTCCGGCCGCGCCTCGCCGACTACGTCCAACCTGATCGCATCTGAGGAAGACCCCGGATGAACGTGCCCGACCTCCTGGTTCCGCAGGCCGATCCCGGCGCCGGCTACCGCGCGCAGAAGGCGGAGATCGACGCGGCGGTGATGCGCGCGCTCGAATCCGGCTGGTACATCCTGGGGCAGGAGGGCAAGGGCTTCGAGAGCGAGTTCGCTACCTGGCTCGGGCGCGGGCAGGGCGCGGCGCAGCATGCGATCGGCTGCGCCAACGGCACCGACGCGCTGGCGCTGATTCTGCGCGGCCTGGGCATCGGCGAGGGCTGCACCGTCGCCACCGTGTCGCACACCGCCGTCGCCACCGTGGCGGCGATCGAGATGGCCGGCGCGACGCCGCTGCTGCTCGATATCGACCCCGACACCTACACCATGGATGCGGACGAGCTGGTGGCCGTGCTGGAGGAGCCGCCGCCTGGCCTGCCGCCGATCCGTGCCGCCATCGCCGTGCATCTCTATGGACAGGCCTGCGACCTCGCCCCGATGCTGGAAGCCTGCCGCGCCGCCGGCGTGGTGCTGATCGAGGACTGTGCCCAGGCCCATGGCGCGACGCTGGGCGGGCGCCGGCTGGGCACGATCGGGGACGCCGCGGCCTTCAGCCTCTATCCCACCAAGAATCTCGGGGCGCTGGGCGATGGGGGCGTGATCGCCACCGCCGATCCGCAGCTCGCCGAGAAGATCGGGGCGATCCGGCAGTATGGCTGGCGCTCCCGCTACGTCTCCGACCTCGCGGGCGTGAACTCCCGGCTGGACGAGGTGCAGGCCGCCATCCTGCGCGCGCGCCTGCCGCGGCTGGACGCCGGCAATGCCCGCCGGCGGGAGATCGCCGGGGCCTATGACGCGGCGCTGGAAGGCGGCTCGCTGACACCGCCGCTGCGGCGCGAGGGTGCCACGCATGTCTTCCACCAGTATGTGCTGCGAAGCGCGGAGCGCGACCTGCTGCAGGGCCGGCTGCGGGCGCAGGGGATCGGCACGGGCATCCATTATCCCGTGCCCGTGCATCTGCAACCCGCCTATCGCGGCCGCATCGCCCTGGGCCCGGCACGCTGCGCCGAGACCGAGGCCACGGCGCGCGAGGTGCTGAGCCTGCCGATGTTTCCGGAGCTCACCGATGCACAGGTCGAGCGCGTCTGCGGCGCGCTGCGGGATCTTTGACCGTCCGCCGGGCCCCCGGCGGAGGGCAGGCCTCCGCCGGGCATGACTCTCTTGTAATGTATCAAAAACTGTAGATCCGCTCCATATCTGGATATTGTCTTCGCGACGGAAACGCCGCACCGGATAGGAACGGGGGGAAGGAATGCCGCAGGGGGGAACGGGACGGCGCTTCGTCGTCCTCGACAGCTGGCGCGGGATCTGCGCGCTGATGGTCGCGCTCTTCCACTTCACGGTGCGCGGGCACTACGTGGCCTCGTCCTTCGGCGCCCACGCCTTCCTTTTCGTCGATTTCTTCTTCGTGCTGAGCGGCTTCGTCATGGCCCAGGCCTATGGCGCGCGGCTGGACGGCCCGGCCTCGGCGCGGGACTTCCTGATCCGGCGCATCGGCCGCGTCTGGCCCTTGCATGTCTTCGTGCTGCTGGCACTGATCGGACTGGAACTGGTGAAGCTCCGGCTGTCCCATGGTGCCGAGGGGGTGGAGAACGCCGCCTTCACCGGCCGGACGGCGGCCTCGCTGATCCTGCCCAATGCTTTGCTGGTGCATTCCCTGGGCTTCCTGCGGATCGATGCCTGGAACATCCCGAGCTGGTCCATCAGCGTGGAGATGGCGGCCTATCTGGCTTTCGCCGCCGGGATGCTGGGTTTCCGCCGCGCCTTCACCGGCTTCGCCATCGCGATGGTGGTGGGCTCGATGGCCGTGCTGCTGGCCTTCACGCCACGGGACCTGAACGTCTCCTATGATTTCGGCCTGTTCCGCTGCCTCGGAGGGTTCTTTCTGGGCTGCCTGGCCCATGCAGCCTGGAGCCGTTGGGAGGCACCACCCCTGGCGCCGCGCCTCCACGACGCCCTGGAGATCGGGGCGGTGGTGCTGATGGCCGTCTTCCTGGTCTTCGCCCAGGACACCCTGGCCTTCCTGGCGGCACCGTTCTTCGCCCTGCTCGTCTGCCTCTTCGCCGGGGAACATGGCGTGGTGTCGCGGCTGCTGCGCAGCGCGCCGCTGGTGCTGCTGGGGGTGCTGTCCTACTCGATCTACCTCGTGCATTTCCCGGTCTTCGATGCCACGGCCAAAGCACTCTCAGTGCTTCAGAACCGGACGGACCTTTCCCTGCTCGGCACCTGGCGGACGGCGGATGGGCGCGTGCTGGTCGGGCTCGATTTCGGCAACCCTTGGCTGATGGACCTCGTTTCCGCCGGGCTGCTGGTTGTGACGGTACTGCTGGCCCTGCTGACCTATCGCCTGGTGGAGATGCCGGGACGGCGCTTCTTCGCCCGGCTGGTGGCGGGGCAGGGCGGACGGGCGGCCCCGGCGATCGCACCGGAAGAACGGCCCGTCCCGGGGCAGGCGGCCTGAAGCGGTTTCCGGCGCCGGCAACCGCCCCGGCCGCCCACGGAGGAGCCGGATAGTCCCCTTGGCCGACCTTCCGGTCGGGCCTATGCCACGCGGCGTTCCGCGGCCGTCACGGCCACGGGCATCTCCGCTCCCTCGGCGACCTCCACGAACCGCTCCTCCTTCCCATCCAGAGCGAGCAGGCCGCCGGTCTCCAGGTCGAAGAACCACCCATGCAGCGTCATCTCGCCCCGGGCCAGGCGGGCGGCGACGGAAGCATGGGTACGCAGGTGGTTGAGCTGCAAGGCCACGTTCTCCATGGCCAGGGCGCGAGCCGCCGCCTTGCTTTCCAGATCCGGATAGGACTCGCAGACGACGCAGCGTGCCGCATCGGCATGGCGCAGCCAGGCCTGCACGTTCGGCATGGTCTTCAGGGAATCCGGCTGCAACAGGGCCTTCATGGCCCCGCAGTCGGAATGGCCACAGATGACGATGTCGCGCACGCCCAGCACCACGACTGCATACTCGATCGAGGCGGAAACCCCGCCGGTGAACTGTGCCGTGGGCGGCACGATGTTCCCGGCGTTGCGGCAGACGAAGATCTCGCCCGGGCCGGACTGCATGATCTCCTCCGGGATCACGCGGCTGTCGGCACAGGAGATCACCAGGGCCTTCGGCTGCTGCCCGTTCTGCGCCAAATGACGGTAGAGGTCGCCGCGGCGCGGGAAAACCTCGGTGCGGAAGCGTGAGGCGCTGCTGATCACGGAACTCTGCATCGGAAGGCTCCTGTTGCGAGGAGGAACATGAACGCACGCATGAGCATTTCGTCATGTCCGATGCGGCCCACTGGGCCAGGAGTTACCGCGCTGCAACATAGATTTCCCGTGAGGCCGGGCGGACAGGAGGAAAAACCCATCTCGTCAGCCGCTTGGCCCGGCCCGCACCGGAATGGCGGAAGCCGGTCCGGATGGCCCGGGCGGACGGGCAACACTTCGTTTCGCCGGTGCTGCAAGGCGTGGTGAAACCGTGCCTTCACCCGCCTCCGGACCGGGAAATTCCACGAAGCCCCATGCAGGGCGTGGTGTTGACTGGGCCGATTGTTCTCCAGGCGAGGATAAGGAACACGATCCGTACATGCTTCGCGACCTTGGCCCTGGGCCTGGCCATCGGGACTGGCCCAGCCTTCCTGCCCACGCTGGCACAGGCGCAGGTTCCGACCAGCCAGTTCAGCCCGGGCTCCACGCCCCTGAACGACAGCCGCTCCAATCGTGGTGCCCCGGACGTGGCGCCCAACCCGAACGAGCCGGTCAGCCGGGCCACGCGCGGCGCGACACCGCGCGATGACAGCCGCAGCGCGGACAATGCACGGGGCGGGCCGGGCACCGGCCCCGTGCGGCCCCGCTCCATGCAAGGTGGGAGGCAGTCGCGGCATCAGGCCGGGTCAGGCTCACCCATGGCGGATGCCTCGCAACCGACCGGCGTGGTGATCGGCGGACCCGATGCCCGCCGGAGCACCAGCAACACGAACGGGGCCTTCCTGGGCGGCGGCGGCGTCTTCGAGCGCGCGCCGGATGGCAGCCTGCGCCAGGTGATGCGGTAGGCACCCGTCCCGTTCCGGCATTTCCCGCACGGGCGGCGGGTGCCGGGACGATGCCCCCGCGCGCAGCGGGGGAGGGAGGTCAGCCCTCGTCCGGCAGGATCTCCGTGGCCTTGTAGCCCTGGGCATAGAGCACGGCGCGCAAGTCGCCATGTTCCACCCGGGCCCGCGCCGCCGCCGCGACCACCGGCTTGGCGTGGTAGGCCACGCCGAGCCCCGCCGCGCCGATCATCGCGAGGTCGTTGGCACCGTCGCCCACCGCCAGCGTCTCGGCCATGGAGAGGCCGTTCTCGCTGGCGAGGCGGGTGAGGATGGTGAGCTTCGCATCCCGGTCGAACACCGGTTCCTCGACCCTGCCGAGCAGGTGCCGGCCGTCATCGAGCAGGATATTGGCGTGATGCGTGGTGAAGCCGCAGAGCGTCGCGACGCGGGCGGTGAACCAGGTGAAGCCGCCGGAGGCCAGCGCGCAGTGCGCCCCGTTCGCCACCATGGTCCGGACCAGGGCGCGCGCCCCCGGCATGAGATGCGTCTTGGCCCAGGTGGCCTCCAGCGCCTCGACCGGCAGCCCCTGCAGCAGCGCCACGCGCTCCCGCAGGGAGGTGGCGAAGTCGATCTCGCCATTCATGCTGCGCTTCGTAATGGCGGCGACCTTCTCGCCCATGCCCGCATAGGCGGCCAGCTCGTCCAGCGTCTCGCTGGTGACGATGGTGCTGTCCATGTCGGCGACGAGCAGGCGCTTGCGCCGCCCTTCCGCCGGCTGGGCGATGGCATCGACCGGGCGCTCCACCAGCGCCGCGCGGGCGGCGGCCGAGGCCTGGTCCGGCGCGATGCCGGAGAAGGGGAGGTCCACCGCCTCCCGCTCCGCCAGCCATTCGGGACGCCCGGTTTCCGCGCCGAGCGCGCGCAGCGCATCGGCCATGGCGGGCAGGAGCGAGGGGGATAGCGCCGCTTCCGCCACGGAAGCGGGGGCTGCGATCAGGGTCAGGACATGCGACATGCTGGCGGGACCATATTTCACCACCTGGGCCCAGGCCATCCCGATGCGGCAACCACCCCTCCTGCTGATCGCCGGCCCGACCGCCAGCGGCAAGTCGGCCCTCGCCCTCGCCATCGCCCGGCAGGTCGGCGGCGCGGTGCTGAATGCGGATAGCATGCAGGTCTATCGCGACCTCCGCATCCTCACCGCCCGCCCGGCGCCGGAGGAGGAGGCCCAGGCGCCCCACCGCCTCTACGGCATCCGCGACGCGGCGGAGGCAGCCAGCGCCGCCTGGTGGCGGGGCGAGGCGGAGCGCGCCATCGCGGAGGTCGCGGCGGCGGGGCTCGTGCCGATCCTCTGCGGCGGGACCGGTCTGTATTTCCAGGCCCTGCTGCGGGGGCTGGCGCCGGTGCCACGGG
>NZ_BDLP01000013.1:0-32406 GCF_001950415.1 Roseomonas sp. TAS13 | reverse complement strand
TGCCTCGTGCGCCAGCGACTCCTCGAAGCGGTCGATCGCCTTGACGGCTTCCTTCACACGCCGCTTCAGCCATTGCGACAGCGACCAGTAGGGGTATCCCATCCGCCGCCGGGCGGTGTTGAACCAGCGGTTCAGCAGCAGCGCCGCGTCATAGGCCCAGTCGCCCAGATGGGCGAGCAGCGGCCAGTAGCGCACCACGCTGTCGAACTCGTCGCCATGCATCACCAGCAGCCGGCGGCCGTCGGCGGTGACGTGCTCGGCCTGCTGCACGAGGTGGATGCCGGCGACCTCCAGCCCCACCCAGTCGCGGAACATCTCGTCGTGGTTGCCGGGGATGTAGAGGATCTCGACACCCTCGCGCGCCTTGCGCAGCAGCAGGCGGATCACCTCGTCATGGTAGGCGTCCCAGTACCAGGACTTCCGCAGGCGCCAGCCATCCACGATGTCGCCCACCAGCACGATCCGCCCGCAATCCATGCCGCCCAGGAAATCCAGCAGCAGGTCGGCCCGGCTGGCGCGAAGGCCGAGATGCAGGTCGGAAAGGAACACCGTGCGGTAGTGGCGCCTCACGAATGTCTGTTGCATCCAGTGCCCGGCAACCTGTTTCGCGACCGGTATAGGATGCGGGAACCGGGATGGGCGTGAAGATTCCTTGAATGCTGGGCGTCAGCTTGCCTCTGGCGGGAAGTGCCCTGCGTTCCCCCCCCGGTCGCGGGCCGCGCCCAGGGTGGCTCAGGAATGCAGCATCACCTCCGGGCCGGACCGGAGCTGTTCGTCGCCACGATCCGCCGTGTCCAAGGTGATCGTGCCACCGACCACGCGGGAGACGCAGGCGCAGATCCTGCGGCCCTCCTCGTGCTGATGGTCGCTGAAGAACACGTCACGATGATCCAGGATGCCGTCGGCATCCAGCACGTCCATCGCGCAGAGGCCGCACTCTCCGCGCCTGCAGTCGGACAGCACACCGACGCCGCTGGCCTCCAGCGCTTCCAGCATGCTGCTGTTGGCCGGCACCTGCACCTCGATGCCCAAGCGAGGAAGCCGGACGGTGAAGGCCTCGGTGGGATGGCGGCCGGAGGAACCGAAGGTTTCGAAGACCAGCCGAGCGCGCGGCCGACCTGCGGCAGCCCATTCGCGCTTCGCCGCTTCCAGCAGGCCGATGGGACCACAGATATAGGTTTCCGCTTCCGGTTCGAGCGACGAGAAGGCGTGCTTCAGGTCGATCCTTCGTCCGTCGGCGTCGCTGAAGACCTCCAGCTGCCCGCCAAGCTCCGCTTCCAGTTCGGCCAGATAGGCCATCTCTGCGCGGGATCGCCCGGCATACAGCATGCGGAAACGCGCACCACGCCGCCGCAGGGCCGATGCCATGCCACGGATCGGCGTGATCCCGATCCCGCCGGCGACCAGCAGGTAATCGGGCGCATCGCCGGAAAGCTGAAAGAAGCTATCCGGCGCCGTGACCTCGAGGCGCGCTCCGGTGGGCAGCGACCACATGTAGCGAGAGCCTCCCCTGCCCGGCTCCTCGCGCTTCACGGCGATGCGCCAGCAGCCATCCTGCGGCTGATCGCCGACCAGCGAATAACGGCGCAGGTCGATCCTGCCATCGACCATCACGCGCACGCAGAGATGGCTGCCGGTGGCATAGGGCGTCGCACCGCCCTCGGGTGCCAGGATGAATTCGCGAATGCCAGGCGTCAGGTCACGCGTGCCGCGAACCACCGCCGTGATCCACTGTCCGTCGAACCGCATCTTTCTCTCTTTCCTCCCACGCGCCGCCGCGTTCAGGCCGGCAGGCGGCGCTGGATCAGGGCGCCGCCCTGGACCAGATGAAGCTTGCCCTGGCGCAGGGCCAAGGCGAGGTTGCGATGGGCGAGGCGGGCGTGTTCCCGCATGATCGCCTCCGCCCGGGCGCCTTCCCGCAGCGAGATCGCCTCCACCACGCTGCGATGCTGTTCCTGTGCCACGGTCAGGATCACCCGCGCCTCGGGCAGCGCGCCCTGGGCCATGACGAAGCCGCTGGGGGATGCGAAAGGCAGCGCCACGGCCTGCCCGACCTTGCGCGCCAACACCGGGCTCTCCGCCAGTTCCAGCAGGAGCTGATGGAAATGCTCGTTCAGCGTCACGTACTCGGTGAAGTCGATCCCGGCAGCGGGGTCGCGCACCAGGACGGCGTCGATGCCTTCCAGGATGTCGCGCAGATGGGCTAAGCCTTCCGGCGAAGCGCCGCGCTCAGCCGCAAAGCGCGCCGCCAGCCCTTCCAACGTGCCGCGGACCTCGATCGCATCGCGGATCTCCCGCTCAGTGAAGGCCTTCACCATGAAGCCGCCGGACGGAATGGGCTCCAGCAGCCCTTCCTCCGCCAGCCGCGCCAGGGCCGCCCGCACCGGCGTGCGCGACGCGCCGAGGCGCTCGGCGACACCGTTCTCCGAGAGCCGTTCCCCCGGCGGCAGGCTGCCGCTCAGGATCACCTCCCGCAGCTTCAGCAGGGCCGCGACGCTCTGGGACATCGTGGCTACTCGGCCGCGACCGGCAGGGCGGGGGCGCCGCCGGTCTCGGCCTCGATCAGGCGGTCGATCAGCCGCCGTGCCCAGAGCGCCCCGGCATCGATGTTCAGGTTGTAGAAGACGTGATCCGGATGCTCGTCGATCGCGCGCTGCTGCGCTTCGACGATGATCTCGTCCTCCCGGAAGACCTTGGTGATGGAATCGCGGATATCGGTCGTCACGCGCTGCTCGTGGATGCGGTAGTCCCGCACATTGGCCCAGAAATAATGGCAGGTCTTGTCGGTTGCCGGCGTGATCGTGTTGATCACCACCATGCTGACGCCTTCCTTGCGGTCGCCCTGCGGCGCGCCGGTCCCGGTGGGGGCCACGCCCACGTCGATGGCCACCGTGCAGGGCGCCTCGAAGCGGATGATCTGCCAGCGGTCCACATTGCCGGGCTTGCCGAGCTGGGCGCGCCAGAAGGGCGGCGGATCGATATCGACCATCCAGCGCGTCACCGTCGCCGTCCTCTCGCCATGCGTGACGTCGAAAGGCGCTTCCGCCACCGCATCGTTGCCGATGCTGCTGCCATGGATATAGGTCTCATGGGTCAGGTCCATGAGATTGTCCACGATCAGGCGGTAGTCGCAGGCGGCGTGGATCACCTTGCCGTCGCCGGCCCAGGCCGGGTCGTGGTTCCAGTGCAGGTCCGGCACCAGCGCCGGATCGGCCAGGGCGGGGTCGCCCGGCCAGATCCAGACGAAGCGGTGCTTCTCCACCACAGGGAAGGAGCGCACGCTCGCCGACGGGTTGATCGTGTCCTGGGACGGCATGAAGGTGCAGCGCCCGCGCGCGTTGAAGCGCAGGCCGTGATAGGCACACTGCACCTCGTCACCCTTGAGCCTGCCCATGGAAAGCGGGACGAGGCGGTGCCAGCAGGCATCCTCCAGCGCCACGGCGCGATCGTCCTGGGTGCGGTAGAGCACGACCTTCTTGTTGCAGATCGTGCGGGCCAGGAGTTCCCGCTTCACTTCCGCATCCCAGGCGGCGGCATACCATGCATTCAGGGGAAAGGTCGGGGTCCTACTGCCCATGGGGGCCTCCACACGGATCGTTTCCTGCCAACCTGTATACAAGCTGGATACCGACGTGCCAAGTCTTTTGTCTTCTATATCTCCTGGCACGCAGGAACCGGCCCGTGGGAGGGCGCCCCTGCCCTTCTCACATGACGGGAAGCACCACCCCCTTTCGAGATACGCCCAGGTATCGTTCCAGCACCTCCGTTTCCGAGCGAAGCACGGAACTCGGGGCCGCATGCACGATCCGGCCGCGTTCCAGGATCACCGCTTCGTCCGTGACGCCCAGGATCTTCTGCGCGTGCTGTTCCACCAGCAGCGCCGAAAGACCCTCGTCCCGCATGATCCGGCGGAGCGCCGACAGGAGCTCCTCCACGATGATCGGTGCCAGGCCCTCGGTCGGCTCGTCCAGCAACAGCAGTCGCGGGTTCAGCACGAGCGCCCGTCCCACCGCCAGCATCTGCTGCTCGCCGCCGGAAAGCTGGTCCCCCATGTTGCGGCGCCTTTCCTCCAGCCGGGGGAACATGGCGAAGACCTTGCGCAGGTCCCATGGCCCTGGCCGCGCCACGGCCGTCAGGTTCTCCTCGACGGTCAGGGAACGGAAGATGTTGCGCTCCTGCGGCACCCAGCCGATGCCTGCCAGGGCCCGCCTGTCCGGGGACAGGCTGGTGATGTCCTTTCCGCCGATATGGACCGTTCCGCCGAAGCGGCGCGTGACGCCGATGATGCTGTTCAGCAGCGTGGTCTTGCCCATGCCGTTGCGCCCCAGCACCGCCATGGAGCGGCCTTCGGCGAGGCGCAGCGAGACATCGTGCAGCACCGCGGCCTGCCCATAGCCCGCCGCGAGATGCTCCACCGCCAGGATGTCAGCCATGCTCGCCCTCCCCCAGATAAACCTCCCTCACCCGCGGGTCCGAGGCGACCTCCGCCACGCTGCCCTCCATCAGCACGCCGCCCAGCACCAGGACCGAGATCCGGTCGGCGAAGCGGAAGACCAGATCCATGTCATGCTCGATCAGCAGCACCGTGACGTCGCCGGGAAGTTCCGCGATGCGGTCGAGGATCTCCTCGCGCTCCGCCTCGGGCACTCCGGCGGCTGGCTCGTCCAGCAGCAGCACACGGGGGCGGCAGGCGATGGCCAAGGCGATCTCTAGCAGCCGCTGCTGGCCATAGGGCAGGTTGACCACACGCTCCCCCATCACCCCGGACAGACGGAATCGTTCGAGGATGGCCACCGCCTCCTCCACCACGGCCGGGCGGCTGCCTACGGACCGCCACCAGGAGCGGCCGCCATAGAGCCTCTGGGAAATGGCCAGGCCCGCCGTTTCCAGCACGGTCATGGCGGGGAAGAGCTGGTTGATCTGGAAGGTCCGGGCCAGGCCGCGGCGCACGCGCTGATCGGGGCGCAACGCCGTGATGTCCTCGCCTTCCAGCAGGATCCTGCCCGAACTCGGGCGGAGCACGCCGGTCAGCAGGTTGATGAGCGTCGTCTTGCCGGCGCCGTTCGGACCGATCAGGGCGTGGCGGCTGCCCCGGGCCAGCGAGAGGTTGACGTCGCGTGTCGCATGCAGCCCGCCGAAATGCCGGTTCAGGCCCAGCGTCTGCAGCGCCGGGGCAGGCCCAGGCTCGGGGCTGGACGAGGAAAGGTCCTGCAGCATTGCGCTCATTCGGCCGGCTCCGGGACATGGCTGGCAGTGGCGGGCTTGCGCCGGCGGAACAGGGCGAGCCAGTCGGCGATCCGGTCCCGGCCGATCAGCACCAGCGCCACCAGCACGAGGCCGATCCAGAACTGCCAGTACTGCGGCGTGAGGCTGGAAAGCACGTCCTGCATCAGCTTGAACAGGACCGCACCAAGCAGCCCGCCATAGAGCCAGCCGACACCACCGATCACCAGCACGAGAAGGATATCGGCCGAACGATGGAAGGCGAGCACGTCGAGGGAGACGAACTGCGTGGACTGCGCCAGCAGTGCTCCGGCGATCCCGGCCAAGCCAGCTCCCAGCGTATAGGCCGCCACCAGCCGGGCCCGGACGGGAATGCCGATCGCCCCGGCGCGCAACGGATTCCCCCGGACCGCCCGCAGGGACCAGCCGAAGGGGGAATGCACGATCCGCCGGACCACCACGAAAGCCAGGAACAGGACGACGAGGCTGTATACAGCCGCCACCTGGCCACCCAGATCGAATTCGAAGAGACCGAGGAGCGGGCCGACCTCCATCCCCTGCAGGCCATCGGCCCCACCCGTGAGCCAGCTCAGCCGGTTGGCCAGCTCGTAGAGGACCGAGGCCACGCCGAGGGTAACCATCAGGCGCGTCAGGTCGCTGCCACGGAGAACCAGCAGGCTGGTCGCGCCGCCCAGCAGGGTCGCGGCCACCCAGGCCAGCCCGAGGCCCAGCAGCGGGTCGGAAACGCCTCGCACCGCCGCGATGCCGGCGACATAGGCACCGAGGCCGAAGAAGGCCGCGTGGCCCAGCGAGAGAATGCCCGCATAGCCGAGGATGAGGTCCAGCGAGAGCGCGAAAAGGGCCGTGACGGCGATCTCCGCGATCAGCAGGTAGCGGTCGGGGAACAGCAGGAAAGCCGCCACGATCGCCGCCCAGGCCAGGTATTCCGCGGGATGCCACCGGGACAGGCGCGCGAGCTGGGCCGATGCTTGCTGCGGAAAGCTCATGCCGGGGCTGCTCATCGGGTTGCCACCCGGCCGAAGAGACCCTGGGGCCGCCAGATCAGGACGGCGATCATCACCGTGTAGATGACGAAGGCGCCGAACTCCGGCACGTAGTACTTGCCGGCGACATCGGCGATCCCCAACAGGAGCGAGGCCAGGAAAGCCCCGGAGATCGAGCTGGTGCCGCCCACCGTCACCACGATCAGGAAGTAGATCATGAACTTCAGCGGGAAGCTGGGGTCCAGCCCCAGGATCTCGGCCCCCAGCGCACCGCCCAGCCCGGCGAGGCCGGAGCCGATGGCGAAGGTCACTGCGAAGATCACCCCCACATTGATGCCCAGCCCCCGTGCCACGCGCGGGTCATCCACTGCGGCGCGGAGCCGGCTGCCGAAGCGCGTGCGCGACAAGGCGAGATGCAGGGCCAGCGCGATCACGCCGCAGGTGACGATGATCAGCAGCCGATAGGCTCCCATGCTGATGCCCAGGAACTCGAACCGCGCGCGGAGCATGTCGGGGATCGCGATGAACTGCTGCGAGGACCCCGCCAAGTAGTCCACGATGGCCACGGACATGAAGACCAGGCCGATCGAGAACAGGACCTGGTCGAAATGGCTGCGCGCATAGACATGGATGTAGAGCGTTCGCTCCAGCAGTGCTCCCAGCAGGGCGGAGAAGAGAAAGACCAGCGGCAGGGCGGCCAGGAAAGGCACGCCCCAGTGATTCACCAGAACGAGGGCGGCATAGCCCCCGGCCATGGCGAAGGCGCCATGCGCCAGGTTCACCAGGTTCATCAGGCCCAGTGTCACCGCGAGACCGCAGGCGAGGATGAAAAGGACCATCCCATAGGCCACGCCGTCGAACAGAACGGTCAACATCGCCGCCCTCTCCTCTCAGCCCGAGGCCGGCTTGGCCGGATCCCGGACAGCCATGACCGTGGCGAACTCGACATTGTACAGCTCGCCATCCAGACGCTCGCAGCGGCGCATGTAGATGTTCTGGACGATGTCGCGGGTTTGCGCGTCGATGGAGATCGGCCCCCGCGGGCTTTCCCAAGACAGGCCCTTCATCGCCTCCAGCAGGATTGGCCCGCCGGAAGCGCCCTTGGTCTTCTCCAGCGCCTTGTAGATCAGCGCCATGCCGTCATAGCCGCCGACCGCCATGTAGTTCGGCCGCATGTCCTTGTTGGCCGCCTTGAAGGCCTTCACGAAGCTCTTGTTCAGCGGACTGTCATGCGCCACGGAATAGTGCTGCGACGTGACCACGCCGAGCGCCTGGTCGCCCATGTTGTTGAGAATGTCGTCGTCCAGCACGTCGCCCAGCCCGATCAGCCGGATGCCGGCCTCCTTCAGGCCGCGCTCGGCGAACTGCTTCATGAAGACCGATCCGGCGCCGGACGGCACGAAGATGAAGACCGCATCCGGCGAGGCATCGCGCGCCCGCTGCAGGAAGGGCGCGAAATCCGGGCTGGCCAGGGGGACGCGCAGGGATTCCGGCACCTGCCCGCCGGCCTGCACGAAGGGTTCCTTGAACCACTTCTCCGCATCGATGCCCGGGCCGTAGTCGGACACCACCGTGACGACCTTGCGGATGCCGTTCTCCGGCGCCCAGCGCCCCAGGGGCAGGGCCACTTGCGGGATGGTCTGGGACGTGCGGACGATGAAGGGCGACGCCTCGGTGATGCTGGAGGTGGCGGCTGCCATCACGACCTGCGGCACCTTGGCGCGCGTCGCGATCGGCGCGGCGGCGAGGGCCAGCGGAGTCAGACCGAAGCCCGCCAGGACGGCGGCCTTGTCGTTCACCACCAGCTCCTGCGCATGGCGCCGCGTCGCATCCGCGACATTGGCGTCGTCCCGGACGATCACCTCGACCGGACGCCCGGCCACCTCGCTGCCGTTCTGCTGCATGTAGAGGCGCACGGCGGCCTCGATCTGCCGTCCGGTCGAGGCGAAGGGCCCCGTCATCGGCAGGATCAGGCCGATCTTGAGCGGCTCCGCGGCCCGCGACAGGCGCGGTGCCGCGAGGGGCAGGGTCATCGCGGCACCAGCCGCCAGGAATTCTCTTCTTCTCATGGTTCTTTCCTCCCGAACAAAGACGCGGGACCGGACCGGCCCCAGCTTCCTAAACCTCCGATCAGTACACGATCCCCTCCGCGTCCATCTCCTCCAGGGTCGGCGTGCCATGGGTGTGGAAGCTCTCGATGGTCTTCAGGCCCCAGGCTTGGCCCTTCCGCCGCTCCGCCTCGCTCCAGCGGATCGGCTTCCAGTCCGGCGCCAGGATCAGCCGTGCGCCGGCATTGGCCAGTTCCACGCGGTTGCCGCCCGGCTCATAGACATAGAGGAAAAAGGTCTGTTGGATCGCGTGCTTGTGCGGACCGGTCTCGATATGGACGCCGTTCTCCAGGAAGATGTCGGCGGCGCGCAGGATCTCCTCGCGGCTGTCGAGGGCGAAGGTCAGATGGTGGAAGCGCCCGCGCCGTCCGTTGCTCTCACGGGAATAGGCGATGTCGTAGCTCTTGTTCGTGCAGGTGAACCACATGCCGGCCTCGACGCCGGTGTCCAACACGATCTGCTCCGTCAGCTGCATCCCGAGGCACTGCTCGAAGAACTCGCGGTTCGCCTTGATGTCGGCGGCGAGGCAATTGACGTGATCGAGGCGCCGCACGTTCACGCCGCGCCCGGGGAAGCGCTGAGCCTGGTTCTTCAGCGCCGGCCGCAACTCGGGTGGCGCCTCGTACCATTCCGTTTCGTAGTAGAGCTCGATCAGGTGCCCATCCGGGTCCCGGAAGCAGAGGGTGCGGCCGTGGCCCAGATCGCCATCATGCCATGACACGTCGTGCCCGCCGGCACGCAGCGCCGCGGCGCGGCGCTCCAAGGCTTGCGGGCTCCTGACGCGGAAGGCCATGTGGCCCATGCCGGAATGGCGCGCCGCCGTCAGCTTCAGGCAGTAACGCTCATAGTCGTCCCAACCCCGCAGATAGACCGAATCTCCCTGGTGGCCGCTCTCCGTCATGCCCAGGACATCGACGAAAAAGCGCAGGCTCTCCTTCGGCCTGGGCGTCAGCAGTTCCAGATGCCCGAGATGGGCCAAGTCCATCACGGGTTCCGCGGATTGAAGGGATGTCATGCCATCACTCCCAGGCGCAGCCAGGCACTCAGCACGCCGGTCACGGCGGCCGGTGCCTCGACCGTACTCATATGGCCGCTGTCCTCGATCACCGCGAGTTCGGCATCGCGGATGGCCGCCGCCATTTCCTCATGCTGCGACAGCGGGCTCCACCCATCCTGCCGTCCGCAGGCCACCAGGGTCGGACAGTCGATGCGTGGCAGGACCGCCGCCGCGTCGGGCCGGTTCAGCAGCGCCCTGACCTGCTTCCCGAAGATCTCCGGCGTGGCCCGGCACACCATCTCTGCCAACGGCCGCATCAGCGCGGGGTCACCGGCGCGCTGCGGATGCACCATGGGCGGCAGCCAGCGCTCGGCCAGGGCCGCCATGCCCTGTGCATGGGCGAGATCGACGAGCTCCTGGCGCTTCGCGGCCTCGCCCGGGCGGCGGGGATGCACGCCGGTGTCCAGCAGGGCCAGCCGCTCGACCCGTTCCGGGGCCCGATCCAGGATTGCCAGGGCGACGCGTGCGCCCATGGAATGGCCTGCCAGCGCGAAACGCTCAGGCGCCATGTCAAGAATGGCGCCTGCCATTGCTTCGATGGAATCGAGGCCCCAGAGATCCGGCACCAGGACATCGTAGTCCCGTTCCAGGCTGTGCCGCTGCGGCACCCAGACGGAGGCATCGCAGAGCAGGCCGGGCACCAGCACGACCGTGCGCCGCCCATCCCTATGCGACATGCGGCATGTCCTCGTAGATCACCTGGGCGAAGCCGGTATGCAGCGGTGCATGGTAGTTCCGGTGCAGGCAGCGCACACGCATGGAAAGGGCGCCGCGCATGGCGAGCCACATGATCACCTCCGCCCCTTCCGCGCCGCCGCGCTCGATGAAGTCCTGCAGCCGCAGCCCGGCTAAATGCTCCGGGTCGTCCTGGAGCCGGTCGAGGAACTCCATGTCCCAGTCCTGGTTCTGATAGCCGAAGCGCTCGCCATGCAGCTGGTGCGACAGGCCTCCCGTGCCCAGCACGACCACGTCCATGTCCCTGGGGAAGCTCTCGACAGCCCGCCGCAGCGCCTTTCCCAGCCGGAAGAGCCGTCCCGGCCCCGGCACCGGGAACTGGAGCACGTTCACGGCGAGCGGGAGGATGGCGCAGGGCCAACCCTCCGCGTGATCCGGCCAGAGCGCCGAGACCGGCGTCAGCGCCCCGTGGTCAAGCGGCATGTCCTGGCAGACGGTCAGGTCGAATTCGTCATCCACCAGGCTGTGCGCGACATGCCAGGCGAATTCCGCGTCGCCCCGGACTGGCGGCAGGGGTCGCGGCCCGAAGCCCTCGTCGGCGATCGGATGCTCCCCGGCGACGGAAAGCGCGGAGGTCGGATAGCGGTCGAAGAAGAAAGAGGTGACATGGTCGTTGTAGATGAGGATCGCGGCGTCCGGCCTGCGCTCGCGCAGCCAGTCCTGCATGGGCCGGTAGCCGTCGAGCAGCTTCTCCCATCCGGGCTCCTGCCAAGCACCCTTGTCGATCAGCGCCCCGATGGAAGGGGCATGGGGCGAACCGAGGCCGGCGATGATCCGGGCCATCAGGGGGCTCCCTTCCCGCTGTTGCGGCTGGCGAGGTATTCCTCCAGCGTCTCGCCGCGCATCTGCGCGCCCGTGGCGGCCAAGCCATCGCCGCAGAGCTGCGACAGCCGCAGCAACGGGAAGACGTTCGCGCCACGCCGCACCAAGCCGATCCAGTCATGCGCCAGGACAAGCGCCCGGTCCTCGGGAGCGAGATCGTAGGGCGCCATCGCCGCTTCCGGATTGGCCATGAAGGCATCCCGCTTCGACGCATGACGCAGGTCGTAGCAGAAGCGGTTCAGCCGGAGCGCATTGGTGGCCGTCACCCCCGTGTTCAGGTAGGTGCCGGCGGGCAGGCGCCCGGGATCGAGCTGTCGGCTGCGCATCACCAGGACTTTTCTCCCCGTATCCCCCACCCGCTTTCCGGCCCTTCGCCGAGGCGATGGGTGCGGGCTCTTGAGAGTGGAAGCTAGACCGGCGAAGTGGGAAAGGTGTTATCGCTTCTTCGGCGCGCGTTATGCCGGGCCGACATAGGACCCACCAGCTCCAGCCCGCTCTCCGGCCAATCCTGGATGCTGGCCCTGCGCCGCGATCTCCTCGACATAGCGCCGCAACCCGTCCACCAGGACCTCGGCGGCTGCGGAGAGCGGCGTATCGGCACGCCGGATGAAGCCCGCCGGGCGCGGCCGGGAGACGGCAGGCAGCGGTGCCGCGCGGATCGTCCCCCGCAGCAGGTCACCCGCCATCATGGTATTGGGCATGACCGAGATGAAGTCGGTCGAATGCAGCATCTCGCGGATGAAGCCGTAGGAGGTCGAACGCATCGAGGTGGTCGGGGCGAGGCCCAGCGTTGCCAGGAACTGGTCGATCTCCTGCCCCACGCGCTGGCCGATCGTCGGCAGCACCAGTTCCCAGCGGCGCAGCGCCTCCGCCGTGATGGGGGATTCGAAGACAGGATGGTCGGTGCGGGCAAGGACCGAGATCGGTTCCTCGTACAACGCCTCCCGCAGCAGCCCGTCCGGCCTCTCGGGCGGATAGAGTTGCCCGATGACAAGATCCAGCTCCCCACCCTCCAGCTTGGGGAGGAGCTCCTCCGTCTTGCCCTGGACAAGCTGGACCACGAGTTCCGGGTGCTGGCTGCGCAGCCGCCCCAGCAGGCCCGGAAGCACGCCGGCGGCGGCCACGGGCAGGGCGCCCAGCATGATCGTGGTCTTCATCCGCCCGACCAGCCGGTCCAGTTCCTCATCCAGGCGGCGCAGTTCGCCCAGCAGGCGCCGGGCCGATTGCAGCACCACCTCCCCCGCCGGCGTCACGCGCACGCCGCGCCCGCTGCGCTCGAAGAGTTGCAGGCCCAGCAGCGCCTCGGCCTCCTGCAGGCTGCGGGTCAGGGCCGGTTGCGTGACGGAGAGCGCACGGGAGGCGGCCAGGATGCTTCCATGCGCCCCGATGGCATCGACAGCCCGCAGGAGCCGCAGCTTGAGTTGCTGATCGAGATGCCTCGGCATTTCTTCCTCCCCCGGAGCCCTGGTGCGCGCGGTCGGGACGGCACGCGCCAGGATGTCACCCTCCGAAGGCACGGCCCCGGCCAGGCATCATGCCTCACCGGGGCCGTCAATCCCAGCCGGGCCGGCTGCCGTGCCGGAGGACGGATCAGAGCTTCGCCAGGACCGCGTCCAGTAACGCGTCGAGGTCCTCGGTCGCCAGCTCCTCCGGGGAAAGCCTTGCCCCGCGATCGGCGGACCAGTCCTGCCGCTCCGCGATCGGGCCACTGAGGATCGGCGGCACGCCGACCTCCGACACAGTGCGGGCAACCTCGCGCATTTCCTCCGCGCGGCGCCGGCCATGGATCAGGGGACGGCTGATCACGTAACGCGCCAATCCACGCCAATCGGGATGCGGCAGGGTGTCGGAAAGGGAGGCCAGGACCTCCTTCTCCACACCGTAGCGCCGCGCGGCCAGGAGGCACTCCGTGGCCAGGGCCTCCAGGCCCTTGATCATCACGCTGCGGCACATCTTGACCGAGGAGGCGCGGCCGACCTCTTCCGAGAAGACCGTCAGGGCCATGTCGAAAGCCGACATGCTCACGGCAAAGGCCGTGGCGTGCGGCCCACCCAGCAGCATGGGCGAACGGAGACCCTTGGGCGGCACGCTGGTCATGACCGCGGCCTCCACATAGCGACCGCCGGCCGCCTCCACGATCGCCGTGGCCTCGCGCTTCGTGCCGGGGGACACGGAATTCACGTCCAGCACGAAGGGGGCATGGCCGAGGCCCGCCGCGATGGAACGCATGGCGTCCAGATCGGAACCGGCCGTCACCGCGACGATGACCAGCTCCGCCCCCCGCACCGCCTCCAGCGGAGAGGATGCCGCCGCCTGTCCCGCCTGCCCGGCGTTCCGCGACGCCTTGCTGTCCGGGTCGGCGAAGGCGGGATCGAAGGCGGCGATCTCCGTGACGCCAGCGGCGCGCAGGTCGCGCGCGAAGATGCTGCCGACCTCGCCATAGCCGATGATCGCGATGCGCATGCTCATGCCGTCTGCTCCTCGCTCCAGTAAAGGCGGGCCGGGTTGTCCACCAGGATCTTCCGGCGTGCCGGCTCGTCCGTCACCGCCTCCGCCAGAAGGTCCAGAAGGTCGCCGTCATTGGGCATGTCCCCGGCGATGTTGGGATGCGGCCAGTCCGTGCCCCAGAGCACGCGGTCCGGCGCCACGGAAACCAGGGCGCGCGCAAAGGGAAGCGCGTCGTGGAAGGGTGCCCCTTCGGAGGAGACGCGTTCGGCACCGCAGACCTTCACCCAGGCCCTGTCGTTGCGCATCAGCTCCAGCAGGCTCCGGAAGGCCGGCTGCTCCAGCCCGCCCCGCGCCTTCACCCGCCCCATATGGTCGATCACGAAAGGAACGCGGATGCGGGCGATGCGGGGCGCCAGTTCCGTCACGTCCTGCGCGTCCAGATGCAGCACCACATGCCAGCCGAGAGGCTCGATCTGCTCCAGCACCCGCTCGAAGAAGCCCATATCCGGCATGCCGCCGAGATGGCGCACGAAGTTGAAGCGCACGCCGCGAATGCCGCCTTCGTGCAGGCGCGCCAGCTCGGCGTCGCTCACGCCGGGCTCCACCACGGCAACGCCGCGATACGCGCCGCCGGAGCGCGCGATGCCGTCCAGCGTCACCCGCATGTCGCTGCCGTGGCAGGAGGCATGGACGATCACCGCGCGCTCGATGCCCAGGATGCCATGCAGGCGGCGCAGGCCATCGAAGGGTGCGTCGGGCGGCGTGTAGGCGCGGTCAGGCGCATAGGGGAAGACGGCATCCGGGCCGAAGATGTGGCAATGCGCGTCGCAGGCGCCTGGCGGGGCCCGGTAGCGGGGCGGGCGCGTGTCCGGGTCCGGGCCCTTGCAGGTCGGGATGTCGCGGGGGGGCAATGTCTTCGTCACTGGCGCGGGATTCCTGCCTTCTCGATCACTTCGGCCCAGCGCGCCGTATCGGCTGCCAGGAGCTTGCCCATGGCCTCGGCCGTTCCGCCCTGCGGCTCCACCCCCGACTGGGTGAGGATGTCGCGCACGGCCGGCCGCGCCAGCACGGCATTCACCGCCTCGTTGATGGCGGCGATGGCCGGGGCGGGCGTGCCCGACCTGGCAACCAGGGCGTTCCAGGAGGTCACATCGTAGTCCTTCACGCCGAGCTCGGTCAGCGTCGGCACGTCGCCCAGGTTCGGCGCGCGCTTCGTCGAAGTGAGCGCGATGGGTCTTATGGCCCCGTCATGGATCTGGCCCAGCAGAGGCGCCGTGATCTCGAATGCCAGGTCCACATCGCCGCGCAGCAGCGCCGTGACGAGCTGCGGCGTGGCCGGGAAGGCCACGGTTTCCGCCTTCACATCCGCCCTGATCTTGAAAAGTTCAGCCGAAAGGTTCTGCGTGCTCCCGGCATTGATCGTCCCGATGTTCAGGCCCCCGGGCTCGCGCCGCATCTTTTCCAGGAGGTCGGAGAAGCTCTTGATGGGGGAGCCGGGCGCCACGATGAGCGCGATGGGAAAGCTGCCCAGCGTCACGATCGGCGCCAGGTCGCGCAGCGGGTCGAAGGGCAGCGAGTGGAAGAGGGTGCGACTGATCGCCGTCCCGTTTGTCGCCGCCATCAGCGTGTGGCCGTCCGCCGGGGCGTTCATCAGCTGCTGCGCGGCGGGGATACCACCGGCCCCGGGGCGGTTGTCCACCACCACTGGCTGCCCCAGCCGGTCGGCAAGGGGGTTGGCGACGGCCCGCACGGTGAGGTCCGCCACGCCACCGGCCGCGAAAGGCACGATGACGCGGATCGGGTGATCCGGGAAACGGGTCTGCGACAGGACGATACGGGGCGCCGCCAGCGTGGATACCCCCAGGAACGTACCCGCGCCGAGGAATACGGTTCGGCGCGTGATCGCCGGATGATCGGTCATGCCTTTCCTCCCTGGCTCAATTGGCCTGGACGCCGGTGCGGCGGATCACGTCGCCCCAGCGTTCCCGCTCCGCCGTGATGAAGCGGCCGAATTCCTCTGGCGTGCCGGGCGAGGCCACGGCGCCTTCCGCCTCCAGCCGGGGTTGCAGCTTCTCCCCTTTCAGGATGCGGGCGCTTTCCGTGTTTAGGCGCGCGACGACCGCGGGCGGGGTCCGGGCCGGAGCGACGAGGCCATACCACTGCACGGCCTCGAAACCGGGCATGCCCTGCTCGGCGATGGTGGGAATGTCCGGCGCGGCTGCCAAACGTTGCAGCGAGGAGACACCCAGGGCACGCAGCAGCCCATTGCGCACCGCGGGCAGGGCCGGGGGGCCGCCTGTCAGCGTCAGGTCGATGGCACCCGAGATCAGGTCGTTCATCATGGGGCCGGTGCCGCGATAGGGCACATGCGTCATCTCGATGCCCGCCGCGAGGCTGAAGGCGACGGCGGCAATATGCGCAGCCGATCCATTGCCGCCGGAACCGTAGGTGAGCCCGCCCGGCTTCTCCTTGGCGAACGCTACCAGTTCCGGCACCGTCTGGGCACGGAGCTTCGGATGGACCACTATCACGTTCGGCACGATGGCGACGAGCACGACCGGGGCGAAGGCGGTGGCCGTGTCGAAGGAAAGGTTGTGGTAGAGAGCCGGGTTCACCGCCAGCGTGCCGATATGACCCATCATCAGCGTATGGCCATCGGCCGGGGCATGGGCAACGAATTCCGTGCCGATCGTCCCGCCCGCACCGCCGCGGTTCTCCACGACGAAGGGCTGGCCGAAGCCCTCCTGCAGCTCGCTGCCCAGGGCGCGGGCCAGGATGTCGGTGGAACCGCCTGGCGTGAAAGGCACCACGATCCGGACCGGGCGCTCGGGCCAGCGGGACGTCTGCGCGCCGGCGCTCCGCGTCGCAAGATGGGCGCCGAGGCCCAGCATTCCCGCGGCGATCCCGCGGCGTGTCGTTGGCATTTCTTCTTTCCTCCCTTGCAGGCCACCCGGGGCCCGCTCCTATCCGATCCCGGCTGGGAGCCCCTCCCAGATTTCCTCCAATGTCAGCGGTGCCGGCAGGAGCTGTTGTTCCGCGCAGAAGCGGCTGGCGAGAAGAAGAGCCGGATCGAGCGCCGCATGGCCGGTCATCGGCGCGTCCCGGAACAGGCGGACGAGCTCGGCGGCCAGGTCCGGTCGCCGCGCGACGACGTCGCCGCGCATGACCAGAAGGTGGTTCACCGGCTTGAAGCCATATCTCGCGCGGAACGCCTCGCCCGCCGCGACCGGATCGGGAAAGACCGTGCGCAGCTTCGGGTCCTCCGGCACGTCATTGCCGACGATCACCGCGTCCAGCGCGCCCTTCTCCAGCATGGCCATCATGTCGGACCCGGCCGGGGCACGCTCCGCCCAGGGTGGGTCCCGGTACTCGGCCAGATGGGCATCCTCGAAGGTCACCCAGTGCAGATCGCTCGGCCGAAGGCCGAATTCCTCTAGCAGGCAGCCCCGTAGCCACATCCCCGTGGTCTGGCTATAGGCACGCACCCCGAGACGCCGGCCCGCGAGGTCGATCGGCCCCGCGACGGGACTGTCCGCCCGGCAGAGCAGCGCGGCCTCCTGGAAGCGCGCCGCCATCACCACGGGCAGCAGCACCAGCGGCTTGCCGGCGGCCTTGGCCATCAGGAAGGTCGCGATGGCCATCTCGCTGACCTCGAAGCGTCCTTCCCGCACCATGGGTGCGAAGGCGCGGCTGACCGGCTTGATCCTCGCATCCTCCAGCCGGAGGAGCAGCGAGGTGACCTGGCCATCGAGCACCGGCGCGCTGTGCGGATAGCGCCCGATGGCCGAATGCAGGACGGTCGGGTCAGTCATCGGCGTCCTCGTAGCGCAGCCCCTTCCTGGCCAGCGCCTCGCGCATTCCATAGATGTCCAGCCCGAGCTCGCCGGCGGACAGACGCGCCCGGGTCCTGGCTTCCTTCTCCTCCCGTGTGGCGGAGGCGCGCAGCACGGCCTCGGCCTCCCCGCGTCGGACCACGACCACCCCGTCATCGTCGCCAACGACCAGATCGCCCGGGTGGATGAGCTGCCCGGCGCAGACGACGGGCAGGTTCACGTCCCCCAGGGTCTCCTTGACGGTGCCCTGGGCCGAAACGGCCCTGGACCAGACGGGGAAGCCCATCTCCCGGAGCGCACCCACGTCGCGGCAGCCGGCCTCGATCACCAGGCCGACCACGCCGCGGGCCTTCAGCGAACAGGCCAGGAGCTCACCGAAATAGCCCGCGTCGGAGGGCGAGGTGGGCGAAACAACCAGGACATCGCCGGGGCGGCACTGCTCCACGGCCACATGGATCATCCAGTTGTCGGCTGGCGCGATCGACACGGTCACGGCGGTGCCAACGGCGTGTGCGCCCGGATAGATCGGCCGCATATGAGCGCCCAGAAGGCCACGGCGCCCCTGCGCCTCGTGGATCGTCGCGACACCAAAGGGTGCGAACCCGGTGGCGATCTCGGGCGGAACGCGGGGTGGACTACGGCGGACCAGGCTCATGCCAGACTCTCCACGACATGCAGGAACAGAAAGGGGTGCCCTTCGGCCGGGATGGCGAGCCCCTCCGCCATGCCGGGTCTGGGCCTGCTCACCTGTGCCCCTGGCTGATGCGGGACATCGGCTTGGCCGTCATGGGGCCAAGGCATGGGAATGGCTGCGAGAAGACGTTCCATAGCGCGCGACGTGCCTTGTTGACCGGCTCGCACCATTGTTCTTCCTCCCGTCACCAAGCAGGTGCGGGGACCCTAGGCGCGACAGGAGGCCTTGTCGTATCGCTTTTCCCTCGGTCGCTATGAGCAACCGGCATAGGATGCATATCCAGGTCCGCGGAATGGTGCGACGCAAAAATCGAACGTGGCAGCGGCCCTCTGGCTTCGCATGCCCACCGCAGCGCCAGTTCTGCCGACCAGAGACTGGGGTTCTGACGTCAGAACCCCAGTCTCCGGCTTCTCAGTCCTGTTGCGACAGGATCTGCGCAATACGCGCCTGCACCTCGATCAGTCTTTCCCGCTCCAACGCCGACGGGGCGCGCTTGCGGGCCACCAGATCCTGCAGCCACTTGTCGAAACGGTAGAGCGCGACGGGCTTCGGCGCCTTGCGGGCGGCTCTGGGGGGCGGCTCCTCCGCCTCGGCAGGTGCTTCATGCGCCATCTTCGCGGTCCGCAGGGCACGGACCGTGATCCGCCCGGCATAGGCATTGGCGATCAGGGCATCCCGCATCCGGCCTGCCGGCAAGCGCGCGAGTTCCACCAGGATGTTGCGCGGCAGGTCCAGCTTGCCGTTCTCCAGGTCCATGACGAAGGAGGGCGGCAGCGTCAGCATTCGCAGCGAGGCGCTGATCTCCCCCTTGGTCCGGCCCAGCACCTCGGCGACACGCGTCTGGGTCCAGCCCTGGCTTTCCAGGAGCCGCTGGATGCCCCGCGCTTCCTCGACCGGCGTCAGGTCGATCCGTTGCAGGTTCTCCAGCAGGGCCAAAGCTCCGGCGCCATCCTGCTTCTTCCACTCGATCGCCAGGATCGAAGGCCAGCGGAGCAGCTTCGCCGCCCGCCAGCGCCGTTCCCCCGCCACGATGACCCAGTCCGCGGGGCGCTCCGGATCGCGGCGCAGGAGGATGGGCTGCAACTGTCCCTGGTCGGACATGGTGGAGGCCAGGGAAGCGAGACCGTCCGGGTCGAAACTCTTGCGCGGCTGGTCCGGGTCCGGCGAGACCCGGTCCAGCGGCGCCTCGAAGGTATGCGCGAAGCGGCTCGCGGGCGTCACGAGCGAATTTGTCGCTTCCCCGATCGAGTTCGCCACGGCCCCGAGCAGGGGCGAGGGACGACGCTTGCGGGACACGGCCATGTCAAGCGACCTCCGCCCGCGGCAGTGGCCTGCCATCGCTAAGCGCCTCGGCCAGCCGCAGATAGGCAGCCCCGGCCGCCGCGCCGCTCTGGCCATGGCTGGCCGGGACCGCGATCCGCCCGTCGCGGGCAGCATGGCCGAAGGCGGCGCTGGCCGGGATCGGCTCCAGCAACGGCACCCGTTCCATCATGGCCTGCGACAGGTGGCTCAGCACCTCGCGGTCTACGGCCCGGCGCTGGCTGAACTGGGTCGGCAGGACGCCGATGATCCGTAGGTCCGGGTTGAGCCTGCGCTGCACCTTGTTCGCGGTGGCCAGGATGAGACCCACCCCCATCGCGTCATAGGGTTCAGTGCGGACGGGCACGATCACCTCCGTCGCCGCGGCGAGGGTCATCCAGGTCAGCATGCCGAGATTGGGTGGCGCATCGAGCACGATCCAGTCATAGCTGGACCGGATCGGCGCAACCGCCTCCCGCAAGGCGGCATCGAAGCCCGGTTCCCGGCGCCCATCGGTGTCCGAGAGTTCGATATGGCTGGCGACCAGGTCGAAGGGGATGATCCGCCCCTGACCCGCCGTGTCGGCCAGCACGTCGCCGGCATGGACGATGGCCTCGGCGAGGGGACGGCCGTTCAGGATGACATGGGCGGTGGTGCGGCCCTGGCGATAGGCCTCGACCCCGCCGCCGGCCAGCACCGCGGCGGTGGCCGTGGCCTGCGGGTCCATGTCGATCACGAGCACGCGGCGTCCCAGGGCCGCCAGGGAGGCCGCGACGTTCAATGCGCTGGTGGTCTTGCCGACGCCGCCCTTCTGGTTGGCGAAGGCCAGGATACGAGCATTGGCGGGACGCGCCTGGGAGATGGCCGCGATCTCCACTGCGACTTCGCGCGGGATGGGCTCGCGCCCATTCTCCCAGCGGCTGATCTTGGACTTGTCGTAGGCGCGGCCCATGCGCCTGTTGAGGATATCCTTCAACTCGACCTGGCTGAGACGAAGCTGCTGCCTCGCCTCCTTCAACAACTGCGAATCCACGCTCAGCCCCCCGGAACAACTGGCCCCATCGACAGCCGGCGACGTTGCTACAGATCATCAACCCAATCAACCCATAGGTTGATGGTTGCTTCAGGTTCGGACATCGGAACACCATCTCCCACCATTGTCGCGTAGGCTGGCGGCGGCCCGGCAGAACCACGTTCATCGGACCTCCCGGTGGGCATCCGGTCAGGCCGGAACCCGTCGGAAGGTGCGCTGGGTCAGATCCTCCATCCGGCGCAGCATGGGATTTCGCCTCGTCTCCGCTCGGTACAGCAGCGCCTGCAGCCTCTGCCGGCGCGTTTCCGGTTCGGAGACGGCTTCCCGGCAAAGCGCCACCATCTCGCAGATCTGCGGCCGCCATTTGCGGGTGCGGCGCCATTGCCGACAAGCCTCTTCCACGGCCCATATCGGGAACTCCCCGAGATCCTCGGCCCAGTCGTCAGCGATCATCTGCTCGACCTGTGGCGGGTTCGGCTCGGCGCGAAAATGCGAAAGCAGAGCCAGGATGCGGGCGAGGAGCACGCCCCTCTCTGCCGGCCGCAGCGCTATCTCCAGTTCCGAAAGGTGTTGTGCAGCCAGATCGGCCAGCCCGTCCTCGACCTCCGATGGGGGTTGCCAAGTCTCCATGATCCGGACCGTGCCATTGTCCGGGAAAAGGAAGCGCCGCTCCTGGATGCCTCTTTCCAGGAGCCTCGCCACGGGTGTCGGCGGAGGCGGCAGAGGCTCTCTCGCCACCAGCGATGCCGCATCACGTCTTCCGGCCATACTGGAAGGCCGATCCTCCCGCCTGGGATGGGAGGTTCGCGGATTGATCTGCACGCTCTGGCCCCTCCAGTTCAGTAGGGGCTGACATGGCTGGGCGGCGACATGGCCGCGGCTGCCCAGGCGTCGAAGCGATGGAGGCGGTGCTCTGCCGGTTGCCTCGCGGCGGACACGGCCTGCTGGCCCGCCCCTTCCAACCCGGTGGCCTGCGGACGTCGAGGCTGTGTACGGTCGGCGATCAGCCATTCCAGCCAGGCTGCATCGAGATTGGCGTAACGGTAGCCCTTGGCGCGGCAACGCGTGACGAAGCGAAGCGTGTGGTGCTCCAGCGGCGCATCCGGGTAGAGCTGTCGGGCGCGTTCGGCGATCTCCCGCGACGGCGACCAGTCCTGAGCGGGCTCTGCCAGGGAAGCCCCTGGTCTTGGCGGTTGTGTCGGCTCGTCCCGTTCTTTCGGAGGCGTTTGGTCCCTGCGCTGCGCAGGCACAGCGTGCGTGTCCTGAATCTGTTCAGGAGTCGCGTGACTCGTGTCAGCCGGATGACAGGGCCTGTCGCCAGCCGGACGAAGCCCTGTCTCTCCCATGACAGGAAGCTGGGTGTCCTGCACGAAGCTGCGTGCCTGCTCCGGCGTCTGGGCCAGATGGTAACGGCAGCTCGTGGTGCCGCCGTTCTGGCGGGCGCGCGCCTGCTTGCGGATCAGCCCGGCCGCGGCGAGTTCGGCGATCACCCGGTTCACCCAGGGGCGGCTGCGGCCCAGCCGCCGTGCCAGTGTCGCCTGGGATGGTTCGCAGAAGCCGGCTTCATCGGCATAGGTGCAAAGGGCGGCCATCACAGCCAGCCGGTCGGCATCCACGGCAGGATGCAGCAGCCACCAGGCGGGGATCTTGCCCCACCGGGTCACCTGATCGAGGGGTGCATTCGATGCCATCCGGAACCTCCGCCTGTGTGAGTCGGCGGCATCCGGAAGCGCCTCCCTGGCCCGAGTCAAACCATGACTCGGGAGCGGCTGTAGGAACTCGGCGCGCTTCGGATGGCAAAGGCCGCGGAAACGGAAGGGGAGCCGCGCTCTTGTATAGGGCGGCGGCGCACCGGCTTCGTGACGGTCTTGCGACTCCGATTCCGGCCGGGATTCGGCGCGAATATGGAGGGCAAGCGCGCGGTCGCCGGCTATGCGCGGCCGGCTCCGCCATGCCGGGAACTTCCCCGAGGCGCTGTCTGCTATCGGCTCGGTATCTTCAGTGGCTACTTCTTGGGGCGGTACCCGCCATCGTCCCCACAGATGTAGGAATTTCGCGCGTTTCCCGCTGAGGGGAGCCTCCGGGCCCTTGGTCAGCACCATCCGGATATAGGAGATCGGCGCGTTTCACGGCCCGCGAGGGATGTGAGGCGCGAAATGCGCCAATCCCCTATACCTCACCCTTGCAGCGGTAACGGAAACGCGCGCTTACCCTACAGGCCCCGTAGGGGGCCAAGCTCCCTGCACCGCCCGGAGGCGGGATAGCTGTAGGGAAAGCGCGCGTTTGAGGGATGGCTGTAGGGGATGGACGCGCTTCACCATCCACTCGCCCTGGCGATTCGGTCGGTTTCAGCCCGGGGGAAGCCGGAATCGTCAGCTAAACGCGCCTTTCCCCTTCATAAAGGCGCCGATCGCCTCCACGGTCCGCGCCTTTCTCCTTCATACCTGACGCAACAGGCGCTTGATGACCGGGGCCTGAGCCCGCCAAATGAGCTGGACGCGGGCGGAAAGGGGATCATGTCGGAGCAGAGGGCCGCTTTGAAGCAGCCGACCCCATTGCAGCTCATCCTGTTCGAGAACTCGGACGCGGATGACAAGCGCTATACGAACACGATCAACCTCTACGACATCGCGCCTCGCTTCGTGTTCTACACGGACAGCCGGGCAGAAGGCGGCTACCTGCGTTCGATACGCCGCGAGTTTGAACACGCCGGCATCACCTACAAGCTGCTGCTCCGTCCCGGCCGCCTGGTTCGGGCGGACGGAGCCGAGCGGGAGGAGTTCCCCGGGGAGCGCGAGCAGATCGTCGAGGCGGTGATGCAGCGCATCGCCAGCGACCGTGCCCGTCTGAGCGTGGAGAACGAGAAGGTGCGGCTCTCCTTCTCCCTGTACGAGATACGGGAAGAGCTGCGGAAGGTCCGGCACCTCTACAGCCTGGACGAGATCAAGGACGCGCTGACGGTCCTGCACACGGCGGTGGTCGAGATCACCCGCACGGACCGCAAGGGGCAGATGGTTCTGTCCTCCTCCTCCTTCCCGGTGCTCGCCCTGCGCCGGAAGGACGACCAGGAAAGCGCCTATCTGGAGTTCAATCCGCTCGTCGAGAATGCGATCAAGAATCTCCACTACCGCCGCATCAACTACGACTGGCTGATGCGGATCTCGCATCCATTGTCGCGCTGGCTCTACCTGAAGCTGTGCCAGAGCATCACGGAGGTTCGGCCCGGGGAAAGCCCCCTGATCTCGATGACGGCCATGGAGATTGCCCGGGATGGGCCCATGGCGGCACGCTCGCGGCCGCGGGACACGCTGCGCTACGTGACGAAGGCCGTGGAGGTCCTGGTCCGGGATGGGCTTCTGGAGGATCTTGGCCCGGACGGGACGCGCATCATCAAGGACGGCCGCAAGAAGGCGGACGTGGCCTTCGACATCGTGCCGACGCAGGGCTTCATGGATGACATCCGCCGCGCCGATGCCCTGGTGGCGGACAGCAAGGAGCGTCTGCGCATTGCCTCGGGCAGCGAAAGCCCGAACCGCTTCGTGAATGTCGAGCGCGCTTCCACCCATACGGTAAAGTCCGCCCGCCGCCGTCTGGCCGCGAACGCTTTGGCCAAGACCGCTTCGGGGGGATAGGCCCATGAGTGTTTCGGACCATCCACCGGGGATGGGCAGCTCCGGCCGGATGTGGCGGAACCCGGATGAGCTCCGCGGAACCTGATCGCAACGGCGCCGACGTGGTGGTGATCGGCGGCGGCATCATCGGCTTGGCCATCGCTTCCTGCCTGCGGCAGCGTGGCCGGTCGGTCCTGCTGCTGGACCGGAAGGGCATCGCCCTGGAAGCCAGCTACGGCAATGCCGGCGCCTTCGCCTTTTCCGACGTCATGCCCCTGGCCTCGCCCGGAATCATGCGCAAGGCGCCACGCTGGTTGCTGGACCCTCTCGGTCCTCTGGCCATCCCGCCACGCTACCTCCCGCGTATCGCGCCCTGGCTCTTCCGCTTCTGGCGCGCCAGCCGCCCGGACAGGGTCCGGCGCAGTGTCCTGGCGCAGGTGGCGATGATGCGGCTCGCGGAACAGGAGATGTCCGCCCTGGTCGAGCGGTACGGGTTGGCGTCCATGGTCCGTGCCGACGGCGCGCTGGAGCTCTACGAGAGCGAGGATGAATGGCAGGCCGCCCTGCCGGGATGGGAACTCCGGGCCGCGCATGGCATCGCCTTCCGGCACCTGCGGGGAGGGGAGATCGCCGCATTGCAGCCGGGCCTTTCGCCCCACATCCGTGTCGCGACCTTTGTGCCGGGATGGAAGACCGTCACCGATCCGCATCTCTTCGCACGCGCCATGGCTAGCCGGTTGCAGGAGCATGGGTTGATCTTTCGGCAGGCGGAGGTCCGGACGGTACGGCCGGATGGAGACGCCCGGGTATCGGTGCATCTGGCTGATGGCACCAAACTGGCGGCTTCCCGGGCGGTGATCGCCTGTGGTGCCTGGTCGCGCCCCCTGGCCTTGGCCCTGGGGGACCGGATCCCGCTGGAAACGGAGCGCGGTTACAACACCACCCTGCCGCCCGGCGCCTTCGACCTGCGGCGCCAGTTGACCTTCGGGGCGCATGGCTTCGTGGTGACGCCGATCGGCGGCGGGGTACGCGTTGGCGGTGCCGTGGAACTCGGTGGGCTCTCTGCTCCGCCGAATCATGCGCGTTCACAGGCCCTGCTGGACAAGGCGGCCACCTTCCTTCCCCAGTTGCGCACCACCGGCGGAACGCCGTGGATGGGTTTCCGCCCTTCGCTTCCCGACAGCCTTCCCGTGATCGGGCCGTCCCGGGCCAGCCCGCACATCCTCTACGCCTTCGGCCACGGCCATCTCGGCCTGACCCAGTCGGCGGCGACGGGGCGGCTGGTCGCCGATCTGCTCACCGGCCAGGAACTCCCCCTCGATCCCGCCCCCTTCCGCCCCGGACGTTTCTGAGGCGCGCCATCCTGCTGGCCGGGCGTGACGGCAGAGGATCAGGCGCTATGCTCTGGTGAATACCGAACGGCGAGGCATCCTCATGGCACGGCACAGCTTCTTCTGCATTGACGGCCATACCTGCGGCAATCCGGTGCGCCTGGTCAGCGGTGGCGGGCCGATCCTCGCCGGCACCAGCATGATTGAGAAGCGCGCCCATTTTCTCGCTGAATATGACTGGATCCGGACCGGTCTGATGTTCGAGCCGCGCGGGCACGACATGATGTCGGGCTCGATCCTCTACCCGCCCACCCGGCCGGATTGCGACATCGCCATCCTGTTCATCGAGACCTCGGGCTGCCTGCCGATGTGCGGGCATGGAACCATCGGCACCGTCACCATGGCCCTCGAACATGGCCTCGTGACGCCGAAGCAGCCTGGCCTCCTGCGCCTGGACACGCCGGCCGGCGTCGTCACCGCCGCCTACCGGCAGGAAGGCGGCTTCGTCGAGGAAGTGCGGATCACCAACATCGCCTCCTTCCTGCATTCGGAAGCGCTGGAGGTGGATTGTCCCGGCCTGGGCCCGATCCGTGTCGATGTTGCCTATGGCGGCAACTTCTACGCCATCGTCGATCCGCAGGAGAGTTTTCGCGACATGGCCGACTTCTCGGCCTCCCATCTCGTGCAGATGAGCCCGCTGCTGCGGCGCGCCCTGAACCAACGCTATGACTTCGTGCATCCCGAGAAGCCCGAGATTCGTGGCCTCAGCCACATCCTGTGGACCGGCGCACCGAAGCAACCGGGAGCGGATGCGCGCAACGCCGTCTTCTACGGGGATAAGGCGATCGACCGCTCGCCCTGCGGCACAGGAACCTCGGCGCGGATGGCGCAATGGGCCGCGAAGGGAAAGCTGCGCCCAGGCGACGCCTTCGTGCACGAGAGCATCATCGGATCGCTCTTCCACGGTCGGGTGGAGGAAGTCGTCAGCTTGGGCGGGCGTTCCGCGATCATCCCCTCCATTGCTGGCTGGGCGAGGACCACAGGCTACAACACCATCTTCATCGATGACCGCGATCCCTACGCATATGGTTTTCAGGTGGTGTGAACTGGACGGGAGTGCTGACGTCAGAACCACGGGGATGTAGTGCAGAGCAGCGAGATGTTGCGTTACCGAACGTATAAAACCACCGCCCATTTCAACCTTCGGCAACGGTCACTATCGGTCTTCATCCCTTGCGCCGAGCCAAGGCGGCGCAACTCTCCATATTATGATGGCACACTACGATGAGGGTGCCGCCAGCACCGGGATTCGCCCCTGAAGCTTGCTTGACCGCAAACGAGACGGAAACTAACTCTTTCCGGTATACGAGGCCCAAACGGCCCGAGGAGGCTTCTGTGACCATGCAGATCTCGCGGCGCGGCCTGCTGAAGGCTGCTGGCGCGGGTGTCGCGGCAACGTCTTTGGCATCCATGGGGTTCGGTGAGGCGGAAGCCGCCGTCGCCGCCCATGTCCGGCCACTGAAGCTCGCGAACACCACCGAAACGCGCAACACCTGTCCCTACTGCTCCGTGGCCTGCGGCGTCATCCTCTACTCGAAGGGAGACGTCCGGAAGGGCGACAAGGCCGAGATCATCCATGTCGAGGGCGACGTGGATCACCCCACCAATCTCGGCACGCTCTGCCCCAAGGGCGCGGCGCTCAAGGACTTCATCCACGCGCCGACCCGGCTGAAGCAGCCCATGGTACGCCGTCCCGGATCGGACCGCTTCGAGCCGGTCTCCTGGGACCAGGCGCTGGACCGCATCGCCCGGCTGATGAAGGACGACCGCGACGCCAACTTCCTGGGTCAGAATGAGGCCGGTCTGCCGGTCAACCGCTGGACCACGGTCGGCATGCTCGCAGCCTCGGCCACGACCAACGAGACCGCCTGGTGTACCTTCAAGGTCGCCAAGGGTCTCGGCATTGTAGGATTCGACAACCAGGCTCGCGTCTGACACGGCCCCACGGTGTCCAGTTTGGGCCCGACATTTGGCCGTGGCGCGATGACGAACGCCTGGACCGATATCAAGAACACCGATCTCGTTGTCGTTATGGGCGGCAATGCGGCGGAAGCACATCCCTGCGGCTTCAAATGGGTCACGGAGGCGAAAGCCCACCGGGGCGCCAAGCTGATCGTCGTGGATCCGCGCTACACCCGCACGGCCTCGGTGGCGGATTTCTACGCGCCGATCCGGCAGGGCTCGGACATCGCCTTTCTGATGGGCGTGATCCGCTACTGCATCGAGAACGACAAGATCCAGTGGGAGTACACCAAGGCCTTCACCAACGCGGCCTATATCGTGAAGGAAGAATTCGGCTGGCAGGACGGGCTCTTCACCGGCTATGACGAGGAGAAGCGCGACTACGACCGGTCGAGCTGGGAATACGAGGTCGGCGAGGACGGCTATGCCGTCACCGACCCGACCCTCCAGCACCCCCGCTGCGTCTGGAACCTGCTGAAGCAGCACGTCTCGATCTACACGCCCGAAATGGTGGAGCGCATCTGCGGCACGCCGAAGGCCAAGTTCCTTCGCGTCTGCGAGATGATCGCCGAGTGCTCGTCGCCGACCAAGACGATGACCTCGATGTACGCGTTGGGCTGGACGCAGCATTCGCACGGCGCCCAGAACATCCGCGGCATGGCGATGCTCCAGCTCATCCTGGGCAATATCGGCGTGCGCGGCGGTGGCATGAACGCGCTGCGCGGGCATTCCAACATCCAGGGCCTGACCGATCTGGGCCTGATGTCGCACCTGCTCACCGGCTACCTGAACATGCCGACGGAGTCCGAGAAGGACTTCGAGACCTACATGAAGAGCCGGCAGTTCAAGCCGCTCCGTCCAGGCCAGACCAGCTACTGGCAGAACTACCGGAAGTTCATGGTCAGCTTCCAGAAGGCCATGTGGGGCGACAAGGCCACCGCCGAGAACGGCTGGGCCTACGACTACATCCCGAAGCTGGACGTCCCTTCCTACGACGTCCTGCGCATGTTCGAGCTGATGAACGAGGGCCGGGTCAACGGCTATATCTGCCAGGGCTTCAACCCGGTGCTGGCCTTCCCCAACCGGGGCAAGGTGGTTTCGGCCCTTTCCAAGCTGAAGTTCCTGATCACCATGGACCCGCTGGAGACGGAGACGGCCCGCTTCTGGGAGAACCATGGGGACTTCAACCCCGTGGACACCGTCTCCATCCAGACCGAGGTGTTCCAGCTTCCCACCACCTGCTTCGCGGAGGAGGAGGGATCGCTCACCAACTCCGGACGCTGGCTGCAGTGGCACTGGGCCGGTGGCTCGCCGCCGGGCGAGGCGGAGCACGACACCTGGATCATGGCGCAGATCTTCCTGCGCATGCGGGAGCTCTACCGGAAGGAGGGCGGGGCCTTCCCCGATCCCATCCTGAACCTGTCCTGGGACTATCAGGACCCGACGGAGCCTTCGCCGGAGGAACTGGCGAAGGAGATCAACGGCCGCGCCCTGAGCGATGTGCGCGACCCGAACGATCCTTCCAAGGTGATCGTCCAGGCCGGGAAGCAGGTGCTGAACTTCACGCAGCTGCAGGATGACGGCTCGACCATGAGTGGCTGCTGGATCTATTCCGGCTGCTTCAACGAGGCAGGCAACAACATGGCCCGCCGGGACAACCACGATCCCGACGAGACCGGCGCCTATCTCGGCTGGAGCTTCGCCTGGCCGCTGAACCGCCGGACACTGTACAACCGCGCCTCGGCGGATCTGCAGGGCAAGCCCTGGGATCCGAGCCGCAAGATCATCGAATGGGATGGAGCCAGGTGGACCGGCTATGACGTGCCCGATATTGGTGTCACGGCGAAGCCCACCGAGGTCGGCCCCTTCATCATGAACCCGGAAGGCGTCTCCCGCCTCTTCTCCCGGGGCATGATGCGCGACGGGCCTTTCCCGTCGCATATGGAGCCCTTCGAATCTCCGGTGCCCAACGTGCTGAACCCACGCATACGGGGCAATCCGGTGGCGCGCGTGTTCCAGAACGACGTGTCCCAGTTCGGCAACGCGGACGAGTTCCCCTTCGCGGCGACCTCGTACCGGCTGACAGAGCACTTCCACTATTGGACCAAGCACAACCGGGTGAATGCGTCCCTGCAGCCGGAGTTCTTCGTGGAGATCTCGGAGCAGCTCGCCGCCCTCCGCAAGATCGACAACGGAAGCTGGGTGCGGGTCTGGTCCAAGCGTGGCTCGGTCAAGGCGAAGGCCCTGGTCACCAAGCGCATCCGCCCGCTGATCTGCGATGGGCGGGAGGTGCATGTGGTGGGCATTCCGCTCCACTGGGGCTTCGTGGGCGCGGCCCGGAAGGGCTTCGGCCCGAACTCGCTTTCACCCTTCGTGGGTGAGGCGAATATCGAAACCCCGGAATACAAGGCGTTTCTGGTCAATATCGAGCCCAGCACGCCGCCTGGGGGGGCAGTGGCATGAGCGCCGGCATGATGGACAGCCCGCGGACGGCGGCCAGCAATCCGCCGACGCAGCCGATGGCCAGCCAGTTCGGCGAGGCCGACCTAATCCGCCGTTCGGCGACGGAGAACCTGCCCGCGCCGCAGCGGCAGTTCACCCCTGTGGCCAAGCTGATCGATGTCTCCAAGTGCATCGGCTGCAAGGCCTGCCAGTCCGCCTGTGTCGAATGGAACGACACCCATCCGGACATCGAGGAGAATCATGGGGTCTATACCAACCCCCATGACCTCACCGAGAACATGTTCACCCTCATGCGCTTCACGGAATGGGTGAATCCGGAGACCGACAACCTCGAATGGCTCATCCGCAAGGATGGCTGCATGCACTGTGCCGACCCGGGTTGTCTCAAGGCCTGCCCGGCCCCCGGCGCGATCGTGCAGTACAGCAACGGCATCGTGGACTTCATCCACGAGAACTGCATCGGCTGTGGCTATTGCGTGAAGGGTTGCCCCTTCAACATCCCCCGCATCTCCAAGGCCGATCATCGCGCCTACAAGTGCACCCTCTGCTCGGACCGGGTCGCGGTGGGGCAGGGGCCGGCCTGTGCCAAGGCCTGTCCGACCAAGGCCATTGTCTTCGGCACCAAGGAGGACATGAAGAAGCATGCCGAGGAGCGCATCGCCGACCTGAAGTCGCGCGGCTATGCCCATGCCGGGCTCTACGATCCGCCCGGCGTCGGCGGGACGCATGTGATGTATGTCCTGCACCACAACGACAAGCCGCATATCTATGCCGACCTGCCGGACAATCCCAGGATCTCTCCCCTGGTGCAGACCTGGAAGGGTGTCACCAAGTATGTGGGCTTGGCGGCGATGAGCGTCATGGCGGTCGGCAGCGTGATCCACGGCGTCTTCGCGCGTCCCAATCGGGTCAGTGAGGAGGACGAGGAGAATGCCGAGAAGCTGGTGGAAACCAGCGTGAAGGCCCCGCCGCAGCCGGGAGAGCATCTACGATGACCGAGCACGTCCAGCCAGGAGATGCCATCCACCCGGGCAAGCCCGTCACGGTGGACCGCTACGGCCCCCTGGCTCGGCTCAACCACTGGATCACAGCCATCAGCCTGATCCTGCTGGCGGTGTCCGGTCTGGCCCTGTTCTGGCCCTCCCTGTTCTTCCTGACCAATCTTTTCGGCGGCGGGCAGAACACCCGGGCGATCCATCCCTGGATCGGTGTGGTGCTGTTCTTCAGCTTCTTCGTCTTCTTCTTCCAGCTCTGGCGGGCAAATCTTCCCGCCAGGGTGGATTTCGTCTGGCTGTCGCGGATCAAGGACGTGGTCAGCGGCAACGAGGAGAAGCTGCCGGAACTCGGCAAGTACAATGCCGGTCAGAAGTTCATCTTCTGGGCCATGACCGGGCTGATCCTGGTGCTGATCGTCAGCGGCCTGGCGATCTGGGAGCAGTATTTCGCCCCCTATACCTCCATCCCGACCCGACGGATTGCCGTGCTGGCGCATTCCATCGCGGCTGTGCTGATCATCTGCGTCTTCATCCTGCACGTCTATGCGGGAATCTGGACGCGGGGCACGTTGCGGGCCATGACCCATGGCTCGGTCACGGGCGGCTGGGCGTGGCGGCATCACCGGAAGTGGCTGAAGGAACTGGCTGGTCAGCGTAAGGTCGACCCCGCCGAATAACCACCGACAACGCGTGGCCGGTCCGGTCCGCGGAGGATCCATGTCAGGATTTCACAGCCTTCAGCCCGATCCCTCGATGATCGGGCGCATGCTCAAACCACCTTTCGCCGTCATGCCGGATCCGGTGGCCCTGTTCCGGCGGCGGGCGGAACGCTTCTCGGTTCTGGCGGGGGGCAGCCATCTGGCCCCCTACCTGGATTTCCTGGCCGGGCTGAGCCGTCTCCAGGCCGACCTGGCCGCAGAGCTTTCCCCCGCCGAGGCCATCCCCACAGAACAGGTCCAGCGCGCGAGGGAGAACCGCATGCCTCCGCTGGACCGCGCCTCCCTGGCCGGGGATGCGGGGCTGCGAGCCCTGGCGCGGCGCTTCCTGGAGGATGTGGCGGCTCTGTCCATGCCCGCGCCCGCGGCGGCGGCCCTGACCGAGCTGCGGCAGGCGAAGCCCGAGGTGCTGGACCGGATGATCGGCGATGTCCTGGCGGATTCCATCCCCGCCGATGCCCTGCCGCAGCACCTGTTCCTGTCCGCGGCCGTGCAGGTCCACGGCGCGAGGCTGGCCTCCCTGCTCGACCCGAAGCAGCTCGTCCCGGTGGAGACAGGCCTTTGCCCCTGCTGCGGCGGTCCGCCCGTTTCCTCCATGGTGGTGGGGCACCAGGGGGCGGAGGGGGCCCGCTACGCCGCCTGCGCCTTCTGCGGGACCCAGTGGAACGAGGTGCGGATCAAGTGCCTTGCCTGCGGTTCCACGAAAGGTATCGGCTACATGGCACCCGAGAGCGGGGAAGAGGCCACCGTGAAGGCCGAGACCTGCGATTCCTGCCGGAGCTGGGTGAAGATCCTTTACCAGAACCGCAATCCGGTGCTGGAACCGGTGGCGGACGACGTGGCCAGCCTCGGCCTCGACCTGCTGATGCGGGACACCGAATACCGCCGCGCCGGCTTCGATCCCTTCCTGCTGGGCTACTGATCCATGTCCGGCAAGGCGGCGTTGCGGGCGCTCCCCTCGGTGGATCGCGTCCTTTCCCTGGCCGGGGCGGCCATCGCTGTCTCTTGATCA
>NZ_BDLP01000012.1:0-32440 GCF_001950415.1 Roseomonas sp. TAS13 | reverse complement strand
ACCGCAGAACCTTCCGGACCACCTTTCGCGAAATCCCGAGCTCACGACAGATCGCCTTGATCGACTTGCCCTGCACCCGGTGCAGGCGCCGGATCTTTGCCACTGTCTCCACGACCAGCATCCCAGCACTGGCTCCCGATCATCCCGGAAACCACTGTGAACCCCGCCGTCAGTGGGGTCCCGTTTGGACGCCGATCACCCCTCCAACAGGGTTCCTATTCCATGCCGATCCACACACGGACTTGCCCGCACCAGTCGGGCCGACGACGAGCGTGTGCCCCACGTCGCCGATATGAAGGGAAAGCCGGAACGGCGTCGAACCCTCGGTCTTGCCGTACAGCAAGGGGGCGCTACCCAGATGGTCATTCCGTTCCGGCCCCGCCCACACGGCACTGAGGGGGATCATGTGAGCGAGATTGAACGTCGAGATGGGCGGCTGACGGACATTGGCGTAAGCATGTCCGGGCAGTGAGCCGAGCCAGGCATCGACGGCATTGACGGTTTCGGGCATGGCCGTGAAATCGCGGCCCTGGATGATCTTCTCGACCAGGCGCAGTTTCTCATCGGCAAGACGGGGATCGGCATCCCAGACCGTGACGGTGGCGGTGACATAGGCCATGCCCGCCACATCCGCGCCGAGCTCCTGCAGAGCCATGTCGGCGTCTGTGGCCTTGTTCGCGGCGTCGGTGTCCACGAGCGCAGATTGCTCGTTGGTCATCACCTCTTTCAAAATCGCCGCGATCGACTTGCGCTTGGCGAACCATTGGCGGCGGATTTTGGTCAGCAGCCGGGTCGCATCGGTCTTGTCGAGCAGGATGGCGCGGGTGGACCAGCGATACGGGAAAGCCAGCCGGTTCATCTCGTCGAGCAGGCCGGGCGTCGTCGCGGTCGGAAAGCCGACGATGGTAAGCACACGCAAATGCCGATCGCCCAGGCGCGGCTCCAGCCCGCCGGTCAATGGCTGATCGGCGAGCAGCGCGTCGAGATGCATCGGCACCTCTGGCACGCGCACGCGATGGCGGTTGGTCGAGATGGTGGAATGCAGATAGGTCAGCGTCTCGCCGTCATCGAGCCAACGGCATTCGGGCATGAAGCCGTCGAGCAGCGCCAGCACACGATCGGTGCGATCCGTGAAACCGCGCAGAGCCTCCCATGGATTGACGCCGGATTGCTCGCGGCCCTCGTAGAGCCAGGTTTCCGCTCGCGCGGCGTCCTCGGCCGGCGGCAGATAGAGGAAGGTCAGGAAGTATCCCGACACGAAGTGCGTGCCCGCTTCCTCGAACCCGGCCTTTCGTTCCGCATCGACCAGCGCGGACGCCGCGTCGGGAAAGGTGCTGTCAGGATAGGTCGCGGCCTCGCTGCGCTGCGCCTCGACGAAGATGCTCCAGCCGGAGCCGAGGCGGCGCACGGCGTTGTTGATGCGGCCGGCAACCGCGACCAGCTCGGCGGCGACGGCGGAATCCAGATCAGGACCGCGAAACTTCGCCGTCCTCTGAAAACTGCCGTCCTTGTTGAGTACGACGCCGGAGCCGACGAGTGCGGCCCAGGGCAGATAGTCGGCGAGACGGGTGGCGGTGCGGCGGTATTCGGCAAGGTTCATCATCGTGCGCCTCCGTCAAACAGCCAGATGACCGGGGATGCGCAGATGCCGGCGGCCGACTTCCACGAACAGCGGATCGCGCTTCGCCGCCCAGACCGCCGCGAAGTGACCGATGGCCCAGATGGCGAGGCCGACCAGCCAGAGGCGCAGGCCGAGGCCCACGGCTCCGGCCAGCGTGCCGTTCATGATGGCGATGGCGCGCGGAGCGCCGCCGAGCAAAATGTGCTCGGTCAGCGCCCTGTGGACCGGAATGGTGAAGCCCGGCACCGCGTCGATCTGTTCGAGGACGGCCGCCATCAGACGAGCGCCCCGCCGCCGAACGAGAAGAACGACAGGAAAAAGCTCGACGCGGCAAAGGCGATCGACAGGCCGAACACGATCTGGATCAGCCGGCGAAAGCCGCCGGACGTATCGCCGAAAGCCAGCGTCAGGCCGGTGACGATGATGATGATGACGGCGATGATCTTGGCGACCGGCCCTTCGATCGACTGAAGGATACTCTGGAGCGGCGCTTCCCACGGCATGGACGAACCGGAGGCATGGGCGGCGGGCGCCATGAACAGGCTGACATACGTGACGGTCGCGGCCGTCGCGATATGGCGGCGGAGGCGTAGGGCTTTGCGGATCATAAAGGGTCTCCTGTCGGGCTGGTTGCGGGGGTGATGCGGTAATCGCCGTCGGTGCCGAGTCCTTCGATGCGGGCGAGTTCGGCCAGCCGGCGCGCGGAGCCGCGCCCGGAAAGGACGGCCACGAGGTCGATGGTCTCGGCGATCAGCGCGCGCGGGACGGTGACGACGGCCTCCTGAATGAGCTGTTCGAGCCGGCGCAGTGCGCCGATGCCGGTTCCGGCATGAATGGTGCCGATGCCGCCGGGATGGCCCGTGCCCCAGGCTTTGAGCAGGTCGAGCGCTTCAGCGCCGCGTACCTCGCCGATGGGGATACGGTCGGGGCGCAGGCGCAGCGAGGAGCGGACCAGATCGGAGAGCGTGGCGACGCCATCCTTCGTCCGCATAGCGACAAGGTTTGGCGCGGCGCATTGCAGCTCGCGCGTGTCTTCGATGATAACGACGCGATCCTGCGTCTTCGCAACTTCGGCCAGCAGCGCGTTCGTGAGCGTGGTCTTGCCGGTGCTGGTGCCGCCCGCCACGAGGATGTTGGAGCGGGATGCGACGGCCGCGCGCAGCGTCGCGGCCTGATCGGCGGACATGATGTTCGCCGCCACATAATCGTCGAGGCTGAACACCGCGACGGCGGGCTTGCGGATGGCGAAGGTGGGAGCCGCGACGACCGGCGGCAAAAGCCCCTCGAACCGCTCGCCGGTTTCGGGAAGCTCGGCCGAGACGCGCGGGGCTCGCGGATGAACCTCCGCGCCGACATGATGGGCGACCAGGCGCACGATGCGCTCGCCATCGGCGGGCGACATCATCTCGCCAGTGTCGGCCAGTCCTTCGGAAAGCCGATCGACCCAGATGCGGCCGTCCGGGTTCAGCATCACCTCGACCACGACGGGGTCTTCCAGAAACCGCGCGATGGAGACGCCGAGCGCCGTGCGCAACATGCGCGCGCCGCGTGCGATCGCCTCCGGTTTGTGGTGATTGGCACTCATCTCGGCCCCGTTCTTCACGGGGCGCTCGACAGACGGTCCCCGCATCGGGGTCGATTAAGAAAGCTCGAAATCGGGCCGGTTCAACAAGTATTTAAGCGCGTGCGGGCATCGGCGGCGAACGGCGGCAAATAGGATGGGTTGAACACTTAGCGCTGGTTGCCGTCAGCCTCGGACTGATCTTGCGATGAACTGTCGTGAAGCGAATCGACATCCCGCGACAACTCTTTCAGAAACCTGTCTCCAGTCGCCAGACGCTTGCCGAGCGTCTGCATGAAACCCTCGAACCGCTCCACCCCTTTCGCCCGTGCCGACTCTTTCGCGGAGTCCGGCAATGGCGGCGTGATGGTCAGCCAGAAGCGGATGAACAGCGAGAGGGTCTCGCCGAGCACGGCGATATCTTCGTCGAGCGTGTCAATCTGACGGCCGAGCTTGTCGAGGCGGCGCGACATGGCCGCTTCCAGCCGATCCGACGTATCCCCCGACAGGAAGGACGCGACGGCGGCCTCGATGATGGCGGACTTCGACACCTTGCGCCGCAATGACAGCGCCTCGACCTGCTTGAGCAGGTCCGGGGTGAAGTAGACGTTCATGCGGGTCCGGTTTGTCATCGGCAGCCCCTCAAAGCTCGATGCCGTCATTGGGGTCCAGCGACGCTTGCCGCGCGACAATGCGCATACGCGAGCGCAGCGCACGGGCCTTGGCGGCATCCACGTCCGGCTCGTCGTCCAGAATGTCGAACTCCTGCGCTGGCGACGGCGGCGTGACGATTTCCTCATGCTCGGGCAATTCCGGCTCGCGGCGGATGCCGGCATTGGCGGGGTCACCCTCGGCTCCGCTGGCTGGCTTCGTGGCGGATTGGTCCGCTGTCGCAATGACGCGGCTCGTCCAATCATCGGCGGACGGATTCAGCTTGGCGGCCGCGGTGGTCAGATCGGGCGGGGATTGGATGCGTTCCTGAAATCGCGCGTCCTCGAAGTAACGCGCCTTCTTCGCCCGGATCGGCGGCGTCCCCGCGACCATGACGATTTCGTCTGTGGGCGGAAGTTGCATGATCTCACCGGGCGTCAGCAGCGGCCGCGCGGTCTCCTGCCGTGAGACCATCAGATGCCCGAGCCACGGCGCGAGGCGGTGTCCGGCATAGTTGGTGGAATCGCGCATCTCGGTCGCGGTGCCGAGCGCATCACTCACGCGCTTCGCGGTTCTCTCGTCATTCGTGGCGAAGGCGACGCGGACATGGCAGTTGTCGAGGATGGCGTTGTTCTGCCCGTAGGCGCGCTCGATCTGATTGAGACTCTGCGCGATCAGGAAGGATTTGAGGCCATACCCGGCCATAAATGCCAGCGCGGATTCAAAGAAGTCCAAGCGGCCGAGCGCCGGAAACTCGTCCAGCATCAGCAGCAGACGATGGCGCTTGCCGGATGTGGTCAGCTCTTCGGTCAGCCTGCGGCCGATCTGGTTGAGGATCAGGCGGATCAGCGGTTTGGTGCGATTGATGTCGGACGGCGGCACGACAAGGTAGAGCGTCACCGGCTCCTTGCTTCCGACAAGATCGGCAATCCGCCAGTCGCAGCGCGCCGTGACTCGCGCCACGACCGGATCGCGGTAAAGGCCCAGGAACGACATGGCCGTGCTGAGCACCCCCGACCGCTCGTTCTCGCTCTTGTTCAGCAGTTCGCGGGCTGATGAGGCGATGACGGGATGCACGTCGGCTTCGCCGAGATGCGGCGTGTCCATCATGGCGCGCAGCGTTGCTTCCACCGGGCGACGCGGATCGGAGAGGAAGTTGGCGACGCCTGCCAGCGTTTTATCCTTCTCGGCATAGAGGACATGCAGGATGGCGCCGACAAGCAGCGAATGGGACGTCTTTTCCCAGTGATTTCGTTTGTCGAGGCTGCCTTCGGGATCGACCAATATGTCCGCGATGTTCTGCACATCGCGGACTTCCCATTCGCCCTGCCGCACCTCCAGCAGCGGATTGTAGGCTGAGGATTTGGCGCTGGTCGGATCGAACAGCAGGACGCGGCTGTGCTTCGCCCGGAAGCCGGCCGTCAACGTCCAGTTCTCGCCCTTGATGTCGTGGACGATGCAGCTACCTGGCCAGGTCAGCAGTGTCGGCACGACAAGGCCGACTCCCTTGCCGCTGCGGGTCGGCGCGAAGCATAGGACGTGCTCGGGGCCGTCATGGCGCAGATAGTCGCGGGCGTAACGGCCCAGCACGACACCATCAGGGCCCAGCAAACCGGCGGTGCGGATTTCCTTGTCCTCGGCCCATCGTGCCGAACCGAAGGTCGCGATATTGCGCGCCTCGCGCGCGCGGATGATCGACATGAGGATGGCGGCGGCGATGGCCGCAAGGCCGCCAGACGCGGCGATGATGCCGCCTTCGACGAAGATTGAGGGCGCGTAGGCGTCGAAGGCATACCACCACCAGAACAGAGCGGGCGGATAGTAGATCGGCGAGCCGGCCAGCTCGAACCACGGGCTACCGAGTTGGGGTTGGAAGCCGAGGCGAAAGGCGACCCATTGCGTCGCGGCCCAGGTCATCACCAGAACGATGATGAAGACGACGGCGATCTGCCCCCAGAGTATTCGGCCTCCGCGCATACGGGCTCCAATCGGCAAAAGAGACGGAGCCGATCAGAGAGTAGGCAAAATCGGGACAGGCAATAGGAAAGAGGATGCGGGAGGGCTGTCGGATACTGTCGGCGGTAAATAGGACGGGTCGTGTTTAAGCTGTCGCCCGCCGTTGCTACAGGTGCGCGGCCGGACGATCCGAATCGCGGCGGCGCAATCCGGCTGGATCGGCCCGGCCCATTTCTCTGGCGAGTGCGAGCAGGTTTCGGAGTGCAGCGCCTTGATTGAACGGCGACCAGATGGCCGAAAACACCACTGGCTCGGGCTCATCCGTGATGGGCAGGAAAACCACACCGGATGTTGGCAGCAGCGACGTTGCCGCACCGACTATGGTGATGCCGAAGCCTTGTCCGACCATAGACAGCAGCGTGCCGCGTTCGACATCGAAACGAAGGATCGACGGCGCCGACCAGCGCCCGGCGAGGCGCAGCACGATATGGTTATGCACCTGCGGCCCGGTGCCACCGTGGCGGACAAGGAAAGTCTCGGCCGCCAGATCGGCCCAGGTGACGGCCGACTGCCCGGCAAGCGGATGCCGCTCCGGCAGCGCGGCCAGAAGCAGCTCGGTCCAGATTCGCCGCGTATGGCAATCGGGCAATTCGGGTGTTCCGGCCACGAATGCGATGTCCAATCGGTCGGCGCGAAGCTGCATGACGGCATCGCGGGCTGTGCCCTCGGCGATCTCGACCTCGATGCAAGAATGGTCTTCGCGGTATCGCTCGATCAACTCTCCGAGGAAGCTGCCAGGGATGAGGGCGTGGACACCGATGCGAAGGCGGCCGCATTCTCCCGACGCTGCCATGCCGGCCGCCTTCACGGCATAGTCAAGTTGATCCAAGCCCGCCGCGACAAGCTCAACGAAGTGCCGGCCTGCTTGCGTCAGGCGCACGCCTCGCGCATGACGCTCGAACAGGAGGATGCCAAGGTCTTCCTCCAGCGTCTTCACTCGGGCGCTGACGCTTGACAGGCTGACACCGAGTGCGTTGGCGGCATGGCGGAAGTTCAGATATTCCGCGACAGCGCGCGTCTGGATCAAAGCTGCCATCGGAATACGGCCGCTTACTAGCAACGATGTCGGTGAGGTCTCAGGTTGTGTGGGCAGTTTTTTACGACGCATATAGACCTCATCATGCCGCAGTTGCCTGCTTGTCGCGGGCAACCGTCAGCACAGCACGTCTCCTGCATGCAGTGCACGCCCGACAGCCTCGCCGATTCCTTGGCTGGCTCCCGTCATCAATGCCGTCCGACTCGTAAGCTGTGTATTCATTCGACCTCCTAACTAAGACTAGAAGCTGGGTGCAGAGGTGCTGCGCTTCGAGCTGATGATAGAATCGGTTTTCTTTTCAGGTCACTGGACGGTCTCGGCATCATCCTTCGTCAACCAGCAGCGATCAGCCCATTGCGTGGTGCGGCGACACCATAACTTTCACCGATCGCTGGCCACTTAGTCGATGAGACCTCCGTTCTTTAAGCAAGTTTCTCCGGCATCCCGCCGCCAGGAGACGATTTTCGGCGTAAACACCTGCACGATCTCGCCGTTCTGGTTGATCGTTTCGCTTCGGAAAGTGACCAGACCGCGTTCCGGCCGTGTGCGCGACGGCGCGATGGTCATGACCTCACTTTCCACATGGATCCGGTCGCCGGGCCGCGTTGCGCGCGGCCAGGAGATTTCCCCGCCCGCGCCGATCAGGCCGCCGGCAAGCGGCAGGCTCTGCACCATGAGCCGCATGGCCGTTGCGGCGGTGTGCCAGCCGCTGGCGACCAGGCCTTCGAACAGGCTGTCGCGGGCCAGTTCCTCGTCGAGATGGAAGAATTGCGGATCGTAGCGTCCGGCGAACTCCAGGATTTCGTCGAGTTCCATGACATGGGAAAGGCTGGTGAAGCGCTGGCCGACCGTGAGGTCATCGATATAGAGCTTCACGGTCTGTGCATCGTCGGCCATCTTAGACTCTCTCGTCAGGACGCCAGCGTCGGGTCCGGTAAATGCTTTGCGTATTCATCGAGCACGAGCCGGCGGATCGCGGTCTTGAGCAGCTTGCCAGTTGCGGTATGCGGCAGTTCATCTACGACGATGACGTCGTCGGGAATACTCCATTTGGAGATCTTGCCGGTATAGAGATCCTGCATGTCGTGGCGGGTGAACGTCTGGCCGGGCTTGACGACGACGACGAGAACAGGGCGCTCGCCCCAACGGGCATTAGGCACTGCGACAACGGCCGCTTCCTTGATGGCGGGATGGGCCTGCGCGATATTTTCCAGTTCGATCGAGCTGATCCACTCGCCGCCGGATTTCACCACGTCCTTGGTGCGATCGACGATCTGCACGAAGCCATCCTCATCCATGGTGACCACATCGCCGGTGTCGAACCAGCCTTCGACGGCATGGGCCGGGCTCTCCGGGGTATTGTAATAGCCGCCGGCAACCCAGGGACCCCGCACCAGCATGGAGCCGAAGGCCTTGCCGTCGCGCGCCACCGGTTTGCCGTCGCTGCCGTCGATACGGAACTCCATTCCGAACAGCGGGCGGCCTTGTTTGGCCTCCAGCATGAGTTTCCGTTCGGCTGAAAGCTTCCCATGTTTCGGAAGCAGCGTCGCCGCAAGACCGATCGGGCTTGTCTCCGTCATGCCCCAGGCATGGCGCACCGCGACGCCCATATTGTGGAAGCGGCTGATCATGACCGGCGGTGTGGCGGACCCACCAATCGCAACGCGCTTCAGCGTTGGGAACTTCTGGCCGTGCGCGTCCATCCAGTCGAGCAGGCCGAGCCAGACTGTCGGCACGCCGGCGGTGAACGTCACGCCCTCGCTCTCGAACAGCGTATGCAGGCTGGCGCCGTCGAGATTGGGACCGGGCATGACCAGCTTGGCGCCAACCATCGGGACAGCAAACGGCAGGCCCCAGGCGTTGACGTGGAACATCGGCACCACCGGCACGACAGCGTCGGACGCGGAGAGATCGAGGACATCGGGAATGACCATCGCCATGGCGTGCAGCACGCTTGAGCGGTGACTGTAGAGCACGCCTTTCGGGTCTCCGGTGGTGCCGGAGGTGTAGCACAGGCCGGATGCGGTGTTCTCGTCGAATACCGGCCAGTCGAACTCATCCGGTTCGCCGTCGATCAAGGTTTCGTAACAGACGAGGTCCGGCAGCACCTCCGACTTGGGCATATGCGCCTCGTCCGTCATGATGACCACCGCCTTCATTGGCGTGAGCCGGTCAGCGAGCGCCTCGAGGATGGGCAGGAAGGTAAGGTCGGCGAAGATCACGCTGTCTCCTGCGTGTTCAATGATGAAGCCGATCTGCTCGAGGAAGAGGCGCGGGTTGATCGTGTGGCACACCAGGCCCGATCCGGAAACGCCGTAATAGAGCTCCAGATGCCGGTAGCCGTTCCAGGCCAGCGTTCCGACCCGGTCGCCGTGTTGCAGGCCGAGTTTCTGCAGCGCGTTGGCGAGCTTCTGGCTGCGCTTCGAAAGATCGGCATAGGTGTAGCGATGGATCGGTCCCTCGACGGTCTTCGACACGACTTCCGCGCCGCCGTGGTAGGTGGCCGCATGACGCAGGATCGATGATATGAGCAGCGGTGCATTCATCATCATGCCAAGCATGGTTTTCTCCTCCCGGTAAAAAGTTCAATCAGAACAGATCGGCGTCAAGCGCCATGATATCGGCAGCACCGGCGCGGATCGCCGTGTCGAGCGCTGCGGTCTGCGGTAGCAGGCGGGCCGCGAAGAAGCGGGCAAGAGCGAGCTTGCGCTGCTTGACCGGTGTCGTCTCTCCGCCGGCGGCCTTGTCGGCCATGCGCACCCACAGCCAGCCGAACGAAACCAGCGCGAAGAAACGCAGATAGTCCGTGGCTGCCGCTCCGGCCTCCATCGGATCGGCGCCCCTGGCCAGCAAGTCTTCCGTCAGTTTCTCCAACGCCTCCAGCGCGGAGGCGACGGCGGTCTTCACCGCCTCGAGTTCCGCGGGTCCGTTGGTTGCCGCCAGTTCCGCGCGCACCAGAGCGAAGAAGCCGCGTGCCACATTGCCGTTTTCCATTGGCAGCTTGCGGCCGACCAGGTCCATGGCCTGCACGCCGTTGGTGCCCTCATAGATCTGGGCGATGCGGGCGTCCCGTACATACTGCTCCATGCCCCATTCGCGGATATAGCCGTGGCCACCGAACACCTGTTGCGACAGGACGGCGATCTCGAAGCCGAAATCGGTAAAGGCAGCCTTCACCACCGGCGTTAGCAGCGCGACGAGGCCGTCAGCCTTGCGGCGCGCCTCCGCGTCCGGATGGCGGGCGGCGATGTCCATCTGCAGCGCGGTCCAAACGGCGAGCGCGCGTCCGGCGTCGGTCAGCGACCGGCCGGTGAGCAGCATCTTGCGCACGTCGGCATGATCGAGGATAGGCACCAAGCCGCGCGCGCCGTCGGCGGAACGGCCCTGCAGGCGCTCTCGGGCGTAGGCGACGGCCTTCCGGTTGGCCGCCTCGCCGATGCCAAGGCCCTGGATGCCGACGAACAGGCGCTCGGCATTCATCATCGTGAACATGGCGTTGAGGCCACGTCCCGGTTCGCCGACCAGCCAGCCGATGGCGCCGTCATAGTTCATCACGCAGGTCGGCTGGGCATGGATGCCCATCTTGTGTTCCAACGAGCCGACCGACATGCCGTTGCGTTCGCCGAGCGAGCCGTCCTCGTTGACGAGGAACTTCGGCGACAGGAACAGGCTGATGCCCTTCACGCCCTTCGGCGCGTCGGGAAGCCGGGCCAACACCAGATGCACGATATTGCCGCCGAAATCCTGGTCGCCGGAGGAGATGAAGATTTTCGTACCCTTGATGGCATAGCTGCCGTCGCCGACCGGCTCGGCGCGGGTGGTGAGCAGGCCGAGATCGGTGCCGGCCGAGGATTCGGTGAGCGCCATGGCACCCGTCCATTCGCCGGAGATCATCTTCGGCAGCCAGGTCGCCTTCAACGCATCGCTCGCATGGTGGGAAATCGCCTCCACCGCGCCGTGGGTGAGGCCGGGAAACAGGCCGAAGGAGAGGTTGGCCGATGACAGCATTTCATCGAGCAGGATCTGCAACACACGCGGCAAACCCTGCCCACCGAATTCCGGGTCACCCGAAAGCCCGGGCCAGCCGGCCTCGACAAAGGACCTGTAGGCGTCGGCGACGCCCTTCGGCGTCGTCACCAATCCGTTTTCCAGCCTGCAACCTTCCTCGTCGCCGGGACGGTTGAGGGGTTCGAGCACCTCGGCGCAGAACTTGCCGCCTTCTTCGAGAATGCTCGTAGCGAGATCCGTATTGACCTCTTCGTAACCGGGCAACGCCGCCATCTGCGCGTCGAAGTCGAAGACCTCGCCGAGCAGAAACGTCACGTCGTCGACGGGAGGGATATAGCCAGCCATGGGGCTTTCCTTGCCTCTTCTTGTTCAGTTGCGCAGCGGTTTGCCGGTTGCCAGCATGTGCCTGACGCGGTCCAGGGTGGCCGGTGTGACGAGCAGGTCAATGAAGGCCTCGCGTTCCAGCGCGGTCACGTCGTCTTCCGTGAGGGGTTTCAGGGGATCGGCAGAAGGTCCGCCGGTCAGCACGTTGGCGAGCGCTCGTCCCACAACGCCGTCATGAGGGGTGGCACGCCCGGCCAGGGCCTCGCTGTCGAGAATATTGCCGATGGCGAATGCGCCGGACGGGCCGGAAAGCGAGATCAGCGGCGGTTCCGGTGGCGCATAGTTCTCGACCAATGCAAGCGCCTTCGCCTTGGCGTCTGCGATCAGCCTGCTGCGGTTCATGGTAATGCCGTCGGATGCCTTCAGGAAGCCGAGCTTGCGGGCATCGAAAGCGCTTGCCGATACCTTGGCCGACGCGATCAGGTTGAAAGCGGTGATGGCCGGGGCCACGGGACCGTGGAGCGCGGCCGTAGGCTCAGAGAAGCGCAGCAGCATCTCCTTGCAGCCGCCCCAGCCGGGAATGACGCCGATGCGGGTTTCGACGAGACCGATGGAAAGCTCGGCATGAGCCTGGATCGCATCGCAGTGGAGAAGGATCTCGCAGCCGCCGCCGAGCGCCGGCCCCGACGCCGCGCCGACGACCGGGAAGGAAGCGTATTTGAGCGCCTTGAAGGTGCTGTGACCGTGGTGATCGAAGAAAGCGCCTAGCGCCTCGCGACCGCCCTTTTCGACGATGTCGAGAAAGACGCGCAGGTCCGCTCCGGCGCTGAACACGGGGGAATCACTGCCGATGACCAGTGCCCGGAAATCCCTGGCCGTCCGCTCTACCGCCTTGCCGATCGCATCGAGCAGATCCGGGTTGAAGGTGTTCATCTTGGTGCGCAATTCGAGGCAGGCAACGCCGTCGCCGAGATCCCAGAGGCTGGCCGCGCCCCAGTCCTCGACCGGCTTGCCGGCGAGCCTCAGGTCGGCAAGGAGCAGCACGCCATCGCTCTGTGCGACGGGCTCGATGGCGCCGTCCGGCAGCAGGCTGGAACGCCGACCGTCGACAACCGAATAGAAGCCGCCCTTTTCGGCGGCAAGCGCCAGGTAGGGCGGCACGGCAAGGCCGCGAGCCTTCAGACGCTCAGCCACCCAGCCGGCGCCGAGGCGATCGATCAGTTCGAACGGACCCTGCTTCCAGCCGTAGCCGGTGCGCATGGCCTCGTCCACAGCATCCGGCGTGTCGGCGATCTCCGGCACCAGGGCGGCCGCATAGGCGAGTGCCTTCTCCATGACGATGGAGGCATAGCGGCCGCCAAGGCCTGGATGTTCCATCAGTGCGCGCGGATCGCCGCGCGAAGCTTCGAGGCTATCGGAGGACACGGTCTTCTGTGGCCGGTATTCTCCGGTCGCGAGATCGGTGATATCGCGCGACTTGCGGTCCGCCGATAGGCGTACGAAACCCGCGCCGCTTTTGCGGCCGATGCGGTTTTCGGCGATCATCCGGGCGATCAGCGGCGGTTCGGCGTCGTAGTCGTGGATCGCGTCATCAGCCGGCGTGGCGTTCTGCAGGCTGCGCAGGGCGGTTGGCAACAGGTCGATGCCGACAAGGTCGAGCAGGCCGAAAATGCCGGTGGCTGGAATTCCGAAGGGTTTGCCGATGATGGCGTCCGCCTCCTCGACGTCGAGACCAAACGCGATTGCTTCGTTCTGCGCGACAGCGATCCAGTAGTTGCCGATGCGGTTGCCGATGAAGCCGGGCGTGTCTTTGGCCTGAACAACGCTCTTTCCCAGAACATAGTCGGCGAAATCGCGGATGGCGACTGTCGCCTCCGGCCTGGTCGCCTTGCCGGACACCAGTTCCAGCAGCCGCATGATACGCGGCGGGTTGAAGAAATGGGTGATGAGGAAATCGGCGGCGAAGCTTTCCGGCAGGCCGCCGACCAGCGAATGCAACGGAATGGTCGAGGTGTTGGACGAAACGATCGAGCCCGCCTTGCGCACGTCGTCCAAGGCGCGGTAGAGCGTCTGCTTGATCTCCAGCTTTTCCGCGACCGCCTCGACGATCCAGTCGGCGTCGGCGATAAGTCCAATATCGCCCTTCGTCGAGCCTGTGCGGATTCTCTCCGAAAAGGCCGGATCCATGAAGCCGCCGGCCTTCAACTGCCTGGCTACGCCGGCATCAGCGAATTTCGTCTCCATGTCGAGCAGCACGACATCGAGCCCTGCATTGGCGAGATGGGCGGCGATGCCCGAACCCATGACGCCCGCGCCGATGACGGCGGCTTTTTTGATCGTCGTCATGATTACGCGGCCTCCAGAACCATGGCGATGCCCTGACCGCCGCCGATGCACTGGGTGGCGAGGCCAAAGCGCCCACCGTCACGATTGAGAAGGCGCGCTGCCTTGCCAACGAGGCGGGCGCCGGTCGCGCCCAGCGGATGACCGAGCGCGATCGCACCGCCATCGCGGTTGAGACTTGCGGGGTCGATGTCGAGGTCGCGGCAGCAGGCGAGCACCTGCGCGGCGAAGGCTTCGTTCATCTCGATCACGTCGAGATCGGCGGCGGAAATGCCGGCGCGCTTCAGCGCCTTGCGGGTCGCCTCGACCGGGCCAATCCCCATGATCTCCGGCGCACAGCCGGTGATCGCGTAGCCGGCGACGCGGGCAAGCGGCGAAAGCTTGTGGCGCTTCACGAAGTCCTCCGAGCAGACCAGTGTGGCGGACGCGCCGTCGGTGAGCGGCGAGGAATTGCCGGCCGTGACCGAACCGCCGGCCTTGAAGGCGGTCTTCAGGCCGGCGAGCTTGTCCGCGTCCGTTTCGCGCGGGCAGCCGTCGGCGGCAACGTCGCCGACCGGAGCGATCTCAGCGGCAAGCCTTCCGTCGGCGTGTGCGGCGAGCGCCTTCTTCTGGCTTTCGAGTGAATAGGCATCCTGCTCTTCGCGGGAAAGGTCGTAACGGTCCGCAAGATTTTCGGCTGTCAGCCCCATGTTAAGGAAGGCAGTGCGCTGGGTGTCGCTCCAATCTGGGTTCGGCATGGGGTTGAAGCCCATCATCGGCACGCGGCTCATGCTCTCTACGCCGCCGGCCACGAACACGTCGCCGGCGCCCATCGCTATCGCTCCCGCCGCCATCTGGATCGCCTGCATGGAGGAGCCGCACCAGCGATTGACGGTGGAGCCGCCGACGGACTGTGGCAGGCCTGCGATGAGTGCTGCGCAGCGGGCGATGTTGAGGCCCTGTTCGCCCTCGGGAAAGGCGCAGCCGAGGTTGACGTCCTCGATCTCGGCCGGGTCGATGCCGGAGCCGTTGACCAGCGCCTTGATGACACCGGCCACGAGATCGTCCGGGCGAAAGCCGGCAAGCGCGCCGCGATAGGCGGGCGCGAAGGGGCTGCGCAGGTAGTCGACAATATAGGCTGTGCTCATGGGGAATTCCTTTCCGTGACGGTCGCCGTCACATGTTCGGATAATTGGGTCCGCCGCCGCCTTCGGGCGGGACCCAGGTGATGTTCTGCGACGGATCCTTGATGTCGCAGGTCTTGCAGTGCACGCAGTTCTGCGCGTTGATCACGAAACGAGGGTCGGTCTTTGTCTCCTCGTCGGCATGGACGACCTCGTAGACCCCGGCGGGACAGTAAAGCCGCGCCGGCTCGCCGTAGAGCGGCAGGTTGCGCGTGAGCGGGATCAAGGGATCGGCAAGCCTCAGATGGACCGGCTGGTCCTCGATATGGTTGGTGTTCGACAGGAAGACCGAAGACGGCTTGTCGAAGGTAAGCGTCCCGTCCGGCTTCGGATAGCGGATCGGCGTGACCTCGGAGAGCGGTTTCAGGCTCTCGAAATCGGCCTTCTTGTGCTTGAGCGTGCCAAAGGGCGAGACGCCGAAAAGCGTCTGCAGCCACATGTCGATGCCGCCGAGGCCGACGCCGAGCATGGTGCCGAACCGCGACCAGAGCGGCTTGACGTTGCGCACGGGCTTCAGGTCCCGCCCGATGGCCGAACCGCGCCAGCCGGCCTCATAGGGGTCGAGCGTGTCGCCGGAACGGCCGGCGGCGAGCCCGTCGAACACGGCATCCGCCGCCTGCATGCCGGAATGGATGGCGTTGTGCGAACCCTTGATGCGCGGCACGTTCATGAAGCCCGCTGCACAGCCGGCAAGCAGCCCGCCCGGAAAGGCGAGCTTCGGCACCGACTGGAAGCCGCCTTCGGTGAGCGCACGAGCGCCATAGGCGATGCGCTTGCCGCCTTCGAAGGTGTCGCGGATCAAGGGATGGGTCTTGAAGCGCTGGAACTCGTCGAAGGGCGAGAGCGTCGGGTTCTTGTAGTCGAGATGCAGCACGAAGCCGACGGTTACGAGGTGGTCGTCGAAATGGTAAAGGAAGGAGCCGCCGCCGGTCTTCATGTCGAGCGGCCAGCCGAACGAGTGCTGCACCAGCCCCTCGCGGAATTTCTCCGGCTTGACCTGCCAGAGTTCCTTGATGCCAATGCCGAATTTCTGCACCGACCGACCTTCCGTCAGGTTGAAGCGGGAGAGAAGCTGCCTGGTCAGGTTGCCGCGCGCACCCTCGGTGAAGACCGTGTATTTAGCCCGAAGCTCCATGCCGGGGGTGAAATCGGCCTTCGGCTGGCCTTCGCGGCCGATTCCCATGTCGCCGGTCGCGATGCCGGCGACTGCGCCGTTGTCGTCATAGAGCACTTCGGTTGCGGCAAAGCCCGGATAGATCTCGACGCCGAGCGCTTCGGCCTGAGCGCCGAGATAACGGGCCACATTGCCGAGCGAACCGATGAAATTGCCGTGATTGTTCATCAGCGGCGGCATCAGCGCATTGGGAAGCCGCAGCGAACGGGTAGCGGTCAGCACATGGAAGCGGTCGTCGGTGACTTCGGTGGTGAGCGGCCGGTTCGGGTCTGTCCGCCAGTCGGGCAGGAGGGCATTGAGGCCGGAGGGATCGATCACCGCGCCGGACAGGATATGCGCGCCGAGTTCCGAACCTTTTTCCACGACGACGACAGAAATCTCTTGACCCGACTCGACGGCGTGTTGCTTGAGGCGGATCGCTGCAGCAAGGCCGGCCGGTCCTGCGCCCACGATCACTACGTCGAAATCCATCGTCTCCCTGGCTGTCACGCTCAACTTTTCCTCCCGCCCAGTTGATAGTAGTCAATGTATCAAACAATTGTTACACTCCGCAAGCGTGAAATTTTCCCCGAACCTGCGGAGCCAGAGAGAACTGGCGGCAAAGAGATTCGGGAAACCCGCGTGTCTGCATTAAGAGTGCTGGCAGGTAGCGATCAGCAGATGGAAAGACGCAGGGACGCAATGACTAAAGGGCAGGGCCGGATAGAGACAGTTGGACCAGAGAGCAGGCTTGCAGGCTCGCTGCGGCAGAGCGGGTTAAGCGATCGCCATTGCGACATCCTTGAGGCCGCCGCCACCCTCTTTGCCGAGCGCGGCTATGCGGCGACCTCGGTGCGCGATATCGGCGATCGCGTGGGACTGCTAGGAGGTTCTCTCTATCACTACATCAAGTCGAAGGAAGCGCTGTTCGTCCGCATCCACGACATCGCCCTCCAGTTGGCGCAAGACCGGATCCAGGCGGCCATCTCGACGATCTCCGACCCATGGGAGCGCCTGGAGGGTGCATGCGTCACCATGCTGGAAATCCAGCTCGACCCCAACTCATTGACCATGCCGCTGATGAACGATTTCGCGTCCGCGCCGCCGGAGATCCGCGAGCGTCTGGTCGAAAAGCGCGATGCTTTCGAACGGATATTCCGCGATCTGGTCGCCGCCCTACCGCTCGACCCCGCGCTCGACCGTGATATCTACCGCCTGCTGCTGCTGACGCTCCTCAACAACATCTCGGGCTGGTATCGCGAAGGCCGGTTGACGCCCGACGAAATAGGACGGCAGATCATCCGCATTTTTCGCCACCCGTTGTAGTGTCTCGCCAACAAGGTGTTGCCAAACTGCCGCGGCAATACGCCATGGACTGATCTGAGGACAGAATCTGGTCCTGTTCCGCCATCGTCATTCTGAGGGACCGCTACTAATCTGGTAGTGATATCTGGGGGAACTCACCGCCTGCTTCCCTATGGGCCATTCTCAGTTCCATGCCGGTTCGCCAACTGCCGTGGAGACATACCATACCAGCGACGACAGGCTCTGGCGTAACTGCTCTGCTCCGAATAGCCGAGAACTGTAGCAATTTGTGAAACTTGCATGCCACTGGCGGCAAGTTGCCCGGACAGTTCACGGCGCAAATCGTCCAGAATATCTTCAAATGCCGTGCCGGCGACCGCCAGATTTCTTTGAAGAACGCGCGGGTGCAGGTTCAAAGTCTCTGCGACCGCGATCAGGTTGGCACGATTGATCTTCAAAAGTCTGTGGGCCATCTCGCGAACGTTATCGGCGAGTCCGAGATCGGGTCTGGCCGGTGCGAGATAGGCTTTCGCCAAGGCGAGCGCGGCAACGTCCCGCCCGGGAATAGCCCTGTTCAGGAGACCCGTGGGGAACTCCACGGCGTTTTCGTCGCGCCCGAATTCGACCGGGCAGCCGAACACCCCGCGATATGTTTCGATTGGGGATATCCGTTGGTGCTGCATGCTCACCTTGAGGGGAACGAAATCGCTACCGAGCAGCAGGCGAAATGCTGTCATCGTTACCGCAAGGCTTTTTTCCATCATCTGATCGCGGTGGGCGAGATAACGTAAAGCGATCGAGTAGGTGAAGGACGTTGTGTGCTGCCCACGTTTCAGTTGCGCGATGTCGGGTGGCGCACAGACGTAAAGATAGCGGCAAACGCCCTCGAGAGCGTCCGCGACGTTTTCTGAATGCCGCAGAAGCACGGCGACAGGTCCAAGGAAAGAGATGTCCTGACTTTGTCCCAGCCGCATGCCGAAATCCGGGCAATCCAACATGTCTGCCGCCGCGCCCAACAGACCGGCGATCTTCGAGTAGGGAATGAAGCTGTCGAAATTACCTATGGCGGAAGGTTTGACGCCCTGTGCACGGGCAATGGCATCCGGATCGCCGCCGAGATCTCTGACCACGTCGGCGAAGTTGAGCAAGACCGTGCCTCGAACGACATCAACCATAGTCGTCAAATGCTAAATGGCAGTCGCCCAATGTCAAGTCTTTTGCACCGCAATCCAATAATAATGCCTGGAAAGATGAGGCGATGGAGGAACCGTCTCGTCGCAAAGAAAAAACAAGCTGAGACCGACACTCGCGCGCCTTTGAGGCCAGAGTCCGGTGGCGGCACCAGGGTAGATTCGGCGTTGGTGCGGTCCCGGGCAGAAAACATAAAACACATATGGGGAGGTACGTGCGATGAACATGCGTGCTGTCGTAATGCACCAGGGAACCTTGAGTCTCACGGATGTTCCGATCCCGAAACCGGGGCGGGGCGAGGTGCTGGTGAAGACACTTGCGACCGGGATTTGTGGCAGTGACCTGCACACTGTCGCGCACGGGGACAAGCTGCTGGCCAGTGCCCGGGCTGTTGCCGGAATCGAGATATTCAATCCCGATGAGCAGATCGTGCTCGGCCACGAAATCTGCGCCGAAATCATCGAGTTCGGGCCGGAATGCAAGAAGACCCATGCTATCGGAACGCGAGTCGTCTCGGCGCCGTTCCTGATACGGTCGCAACCGATCACGCTGGGCTTTGGGACATTGGAAACGCCCGGCGGCTTTGGACAGTACATGGTCCTGTCGGAAGCGATGCTGATCGCGGTCCCCGACCATGTTCCCAACGACCTTGCCACTCTGGCAGAGCCGCTGGCTGTCGCTGTGCATGCCGTCAATCGCGGCAACCTCGACGCTGACGCCGTTCCGATCGTGATCGGCTGCGGTCCCATCGGGCTGGCGGTCATCGCAGTCCTGAGAATGCGCGGCGTCGGCCCCATAATAGCGGCGGATTTTTCGCCGGTGCGTCGCGCCATGGCGGCAAAACTTGGCGCCGACGTCGTGGTCGATCCCCGAGAGACTTCGACTTACGAAGCGTGGCGGTCCGTCGCTCTAGCTCCCGACCCGACGCGCATCGGGCGACAAACGCCTATGTTTCCGGGCTTCGCCTACCGCTCTTCGGTCGTGTTCGAGTGTGTCGGGGCTCCGGGCATGATCCAGAACGTTCTGGCCGGTGCAGCTCCCTGTTCGAAGGTCGTCGTCGTGGGGCTCTGCATGGAGCAGGACAAGTTCCAGCCAAGCTACGCCATCATGAAGGAAATCGACCTGTCCTTCTGCATCGCGTTCAGCATTGACGAATTTGTGGAGGCATTCACCCACATCGCGTCGGGCAAACTCGATGTCAGGCCACTCATCACCGGACACGTCGGGCTGGAGGGTGTGCCGGACGCCTTTGTTCGGTTGGCCGACCCCGAGAAGGACGTCAAGATTGTCGTTTACCCGCAGGAGACCGACTGAGGGACGTCGGCGCGCTCCTGCACGCCGACCAGCCAAGATTGCAAGACTTATACCTGAGGAGGATATCATGAGGAGGAGAAATTCATGAACGACCAGACCCCAATCAAAGCGCCCGTCTTTTCACTACCGCAGGACGAGCTTCTGACACTGAACGTCGGGGACATCCCGGTCATGAGGGATGCTCTCGGGCCAGGCATCCACTTTCAACCGCTGCTGCTGGACCCGGAATTGTGCCTTGCCGTGAACATCGCCACTTTCGCGCCGGGTGCGGTCGTTCCCGCACACCTGCATACCGGCGCGGTGCACGGATTTACGCTAAAGGGCAAATGGTACTACAAAGAATACGCGGATCAGCCGCAAACTGCGGGATCGTATCTCTATGAGCCGGCGTCCTCGATCCACACTTTTGTCGTACCGAAAGACAATACCGAGGATACAGTCGTCCTGTTCGTGGTCTATGGCGCAAATATCAGCTTCGACGACAAGGGCAATTTCCACTCGATTCTCGACGCCATCACCATCATGAACCTGGTCAAGCTCTGCTCTGAAAGGCAGGGCATCGATTCCGTCCGCTATCTGAAAGGCGGTTCGGTCGGCTACTCCAGCAAGTTGGTGAGCGACGGCGCGACAATGCCTGTGTGAACCCGGCGCTGGCGGTCATCGGGCTGCCGAAAACGCTATAGCGCAAATCTTCATCGCGCTTTCGGCATGCATGGAGAATCCGTCGAATGCCGGCAATGCACCACAGGCTCTGGTCTGCGGTGCATTGTCGCCAATCTGTTGATGTCCGCCCCCAAGGCATGTCCGGGTAGTCACCGACGCTCGTCATCCGGGAGAATACTCGGGACCGAGGCTTCGAACATTCACAGAGGCAAACGACAATGACATTCAACGATTTGGAGCAGCGGACCGTTCGAGCCAATTGTCAGCTTATCCACGTGCGGATCGGCGGCGAGTCCGGACCACTGGTGCTTCTGTGCCACGGTTTCCCTGAGTCCTCGTATTCGTGGCGCCATCAGATCCAGGCGTTGGCAGGTGCGGGTTATCGCGTCGTCTCGCTTGCTCCATCCGCTTCTCAGCAGCGCACAGTGGGAAAAGGCCGCCCTACAGGCTGGCTTCAGGCGCTATGTCGACTTTCCTGAAATAATGGGAATTCGACCAATCCTAATTCAGGTATAGGATTTCAAATTCAAAACCTGACCGCCTAGCGGCCGAATGCCACGGGTGCCGCCAGCGCCGTAGCGCGAATGCGGCACGCTACACACCGCCGGTCCCCCTCCATGCTTCGCCTAATTCCGGGCTTCCAGCCACCGGAATCCAGAGAACTACGGAGGATTCGATGTGTGCAGAACGCCGCCGCGCCCAACGGGGCCGCCCACACCAGCCGGCCCCCAGAATGCTACCAGATGATCTTTACGATTATAGCGACGATCCCGCGCCGCGCATCAGCCCGCCGCGTGGGAGCCCGCCCCATGTATTCGATGTAGAGAAGCTGCCTGTCATCGACGACTGGCCCGATGAAGTGCCGATCACCGAGGCCGAGATCCAAGTGTTCGAGCGCTGGTTCGCCGATGTTTTCGACGAAATGTTCGGCCCGTTGAAACTTCCAAAAGGCTTGAAAACATTATCTTGCAATGATAAGGATAAGCCCTGATGCAAACAGGGAAATTTGCCGTGACGACGCTGAAAGTCGGCATCGCCGAACCGGAAGAAATGAACGCCCGCACCGTGCGGATTGCGCGCGGTGATGAAAAGCCGGCACCGGGCGAGCCGACCGTTTGGTTTACATCCACCGAGTCCTTCGCCCGACTTCTCTCCGCGAGCAATCGAGAGCTGTTGCGCATCATCTACGAACAGGAGCCAGGTTCGCTGGAGGAACTGGCGAAGATCACCGGACGTGCGACGCCCAACGTCTCGCGCACCCTCAAGAAAATGGAGAGCTTCGGCCTTGTCCGCATTGAGAAGGGCAAAGGGCTCAAGCTGATCCCCAAGGTCATTCATGATCGCGTGGAGCTGGTCTTGCCCCTGATCGAGCGGCACAAGTCCAATGGAGCCCGCAAGTGAACGCACAATCTCCCAATGTCGCCCTGCGGGCGGCCCTTTACCTGCGTGTCTCGACAGCGCGGCAGGCCGAGCATGACGTGTCGATCCCCGACCAGCGCAAGCAGGGCGAAGCCTATTGCGCGGCGCGCGGCTACCAGCTCGTCGAAATCTTCGTGGAGCCAGGCAACACCGCGACCAACGACCGTCGGCCCGAGTTTCAGCGCATGATCGAGGAAGGCACGTCGAAGCCCGCGCCGTTCGACGTGGTGTTGGTTCACAGCTTCTCGCGCTTCTTCCGCGATGCTTTCGACATGGAATATTACTACCGGAAGCTCGCCAAGAACGGTGTGCGGCTCGTTTCCATCACGCAGGAGTTGGGCGACGATCCGATACACGACATGATGCGGCGGATCATGGCGCTCTTCGACGAATACCAGTCGAAGGAGAACGGCAAGCACGTCATGCGCGCCTTGAAGGAGAACGCGCGCCAAGGCTTCTGGAACGGCTCGCTGCCGCCGATCGGCTACCGCGTCGTCGCGGCCGAGCAGCGTGGTGCGAAGGTCAAGAAGAAGCTCGAAATCGATCCGCTGCACGCCGAGACGATCCGGCTGATCTATCGCCTTGCACTGGAAGGCGAAGGCTCATCCGGCCAGATGGGCGTGAAGGCGATCGTCAAATATCTCAACAGCAAGGGCATCTTCACCCGTGACGGCGGGCGATGGGGCATCGGTCAGGTTCACCGCGTCCTGACCCGGCGCACCTATATTGGTGAGCATCAGTTCAACAAGCGCAGCAAATCGAAGGAGCTGAAGCCCGCAGAGGAAGTCATCACCGTTCCGGTTCCGCCTCTGATCGATACCGAGACGTTTGAGGCGGTGCAGAAACTCCTACAGGCCCGCAACCCCAAGACCGAGTTGTCAGCTCGCGTCGTGATCGGGCCGACCCTGCTGACTGGTATCTGCTATTGCGGCAATTGCGGGGGAGCCATGACCATCCGCACCGGCAAGGGCGGCCGCTACCGCTACTATGCCTGCTCGATCAAGGCACGGCAGGGCGAGACCGGCTGCAAGGGCCGTGCGATCCCCATGGACAAGCTCGATAACATGATCGTCAGCCACATCGAGGAACGCTTGCTCGATCCCGACCGGTTGGAGAAGCTGCTTGGCAGCGTCCTTGGCCGCCGTGAGGATCAGGCCGAACGTCGCCGTGAACATATCGCCTCTTTGCAACGGCAGGCGACCGAATCGGAACAGCGTCTCAAGCGGCTCTACGACGCCATTGAAGCGGGCGTCGCCGATCTGGACGATCCGGCACTCAAGGAGCGCATCGCCGGTCTCAAGATCATCCGCGATCAGGCGCGGGCCGATGCCGACCGGGCGCAAGCTCTGCTCGAAAGTCCAGGTCACAGCGCCCTCAGCCCGGCGATAATCGAAGGATTTGCCCGTCGTGCGCGCGAGCGCGTCAGGGGCAGCGAAGGCGGCTATCGGCGGGATCATCTGCGCGCTCTTGCGCAGCGTGTCGAGGTCGCGGACGATGCAATCCGCATCATGGGATCGAAGACGGAGCTGCTAAGGACGCTTATTGCTGGCCAAGGGCGGCAATCGGCGGCGATTGGCGTGCCCAGAGGCGGACTGAAATGGCGGACAGGGTGGGATTCGAACCCACGATACGCTTTTGACGTATACGCACTTTCCAGGCGCGCGCCTTCGACCACTCGGCCACCTGTCCGATGACGGGGCGGATAGCCGAGCCCGGAAGGCAGGGCAAGCCCCCGGACCGCGGATTCATGCCGCGGATCTGTCATGAATGGCGTGCCCGCCTCCGCCACCGCCCTTCCCGGTCCGCTCCGCTCATGCCACCCGGTGCGGCGGCTCCTCGCCACGCCGCAGCAACGCGTCGAGGTTGTCGAGGCAGCGGAAGCCCATGGCGTCGCGCGTCTCCTCGGTGGCGCTGCCCAGATGCGGCAGCAGGGTGACGTTGGGCGCGCCATGATAGCCCTCGAAGATCCGCGGCTCGCCGGCGAAGACATCCAGCCCGGCGGCGCGCAGGTGCCCCGAATGCAAGGCGGCGCAGAGCGCGGCGTCGTCCACCGTGCTGCCCCGGCCCGTGTTCACCACGATGGCGCCCTTGCGGAGCTGCGCGATCCGCCCCGCGTCCAGCCAGTTCCGCGTCGCGGCGCCGCCCGGGATATGCATGGACAGCACGTCCACCGTGCCCAGGAAGGCCTCGTCCGTGGCATGGAAGACCGCACCCTCCTCCTGCTCCGGGGCGAGGCGGCCGCGGTTGCGGTAGTGGATCTCCATCCCGAAGCCCCGCGCCATCCGGGCCAGCGCCTGGCCGATGCGCCCCATGCCCAGGATGCCGAGCCTCTTGCCCTCCAGCGTCACGCCCAGGAGCTGCGTGGGCGACCAGCCGACCCATTCCCGCGCCCGCACCATCCGCTCCGCCTCCCCGGCGCGGCGGGCGCACATCAGGACCAGCAGTATGGCGATCTCCGCCGTGGCCACGCTCAGCACGTCGGGGGTGTTGGTCACCACGATTCCCCGGCGCCGCGCGGCCTCCAGATCGATATGGTCGGTGCCGACGCTGAAGGTGGCCAGGACCCGCACGCTGTCCGGCAGGGCCGCGATGGTGGCGCCGTCCATCGGGTCGCCCGCGGCGCAGAGGATGCCCTCCACCCCCGCCGCGAGGCGGCACAGCTCCGCCCCGGTCAGCCCGCCATCCTCCGCCCGCGTCACGCAGGCATAGTCCCGCGCCGCGCGTTCCATCACGGCAGGAGGGTAGTGACGGGTGAGCAGGATGCTGGGCTTCGCCATGGCGGGTTCCTTCCCGGAAAGTCCGGCGCGCAGCATGGACTCGCCGGCTGCCCTGTTCCAGGCCGGGCGGCAGCTTGCCTTGGGCCGGCCGGCGGTCCAGCTTCCGGGCGAAACCTGACGGGAAGGGAAAAGCCGATGGATCTCGGTCTGCGGGGCAAGCGGGCGCTGGTGATGGGCGCCTCCAAGGGCCTCGGCCGTTCGGTGGCGGAGGCCCTGGCGGCGGAGGGCGTGGCGCTCGCCATTTCCGGGCGCGAGCAGGCGAGCCTGGACAAGGCCTGCGATTCGCTGCGCTCCCTGGGTGCGCCCAAGGCCGTGGGCATCCCCGCCGATGTCGCGAAGGCAGCCGACATGGATGCCCTGGCCGACGGCGCGCTGGCGGCGCTGGGCGGGGTGGACATCCTCTTCCTGAACCATGGCGGCCCGCCGCCGGGCACCGCGCTGGGGCTGACGCCGGAGATGCTGGAGACCTGGTTCCGCCCGGCCGTGCTCTCGCCGATCCAGGTCGCCAACCGCCTCCTGCCCGGGATGCGGGAACGCCGCTGGGGCCGGATCATCGCGGTGGGCAGCATCGGGATCGAGCAGCCGATCGCCAACCTCGCCATCTCCAACACGCTGCGCGCCGCACTGGCGGGCTGGAGCAAGACCCTTTCGGCCGAGGTGGCGGGGGAGGGGATCACCTGCAACATCCTGGCCCCTGGAGCCTTCCGCACCGCCCGCACGACGGAAACCGCCGAAGCGACGGCGAAGAAGAGCGGCAAGAGCCTGGACGAGGTGATCGCGGCCCGCGCGAAGACCATCCCCGCCGGCCGCATGGGCGAGCCGGACGAGTACGGGCCGATGGCGGCCTTCCTGGCCTCGGACAAGGCCGCCTATCTCACCGGCTGCATCGTCCGGCTCGATGGCGGCGCGACGCTGGGCACCTGAGGATGACGGAAAGGCCCGAGATCTTCGTGGACGGCGATGCCTGCCCGGTGCGCGACGAGGTCTTCCGCACCGCCGCGCGCCTCGGGCTGGTGACGCATGTGGTCTCCAACGGCGCGCGCGGGGTGCGGCTGCCGGAATCGCCGGACATCCGCCGCGTGATCGTGGAGGCCGGCGCGGATGCCGCCGATGACTGGATCGCGGAGCATATCCGCCCCGGCGATGTCTGCGTCACCGCCGATATCCCGCTGGCCTCCCGCTGCCTGAAGGCAGGGGCGCGGGCGGTGGCGCCCGGCGGCACCGTCTGGAACGAGGACAATATCGGCCAGGCCCTGGCGGGGCGGGAGGTCTCGCGCCACCTCCGGGAGCTCGGCGTGGAAACGCGAGGACACGGGAGCTTCGGCGCGAAGCAGCGTTCCCGCTTCCTTCAGGCGCTGGATGCCGAGATCCAGACCAGCCTGCGCGGCGCGGCGCCGAAACCGGCCTCCTGGCCGGATTTCTTCGCCTGAAAACACCGCCACCGGGGACAGGGCGATCACATGAAGGATCGTCCATCTTGCAGCGGCCGCGCCCGGTCCCGACATGGGACGCATGATCGACGCCAAGAACCTCCTCGACCGTTTTCTCGGCCAGGGCGCCGCTGCCGGGGCGCTGCGCCAGATGGCCGGGGGCTCCACGCCGGCACGCCGCCCTGAGCCGGCGCCGGGGCAGGGCGGAAATTCGCCCTGGACCAGTCCGGGCGGCACCTCCGCGGGAGGTTCCGGCCTGAACCTGCCCGGTGGCTTCACCGGCGGCTCCTCCGGCGGCTCCACCGGTGGCTCCCTGGGCGGGCTGGCCGATGCCGCGCGGCAGGCGATGGGCCAGTCCGGCAAGGGCGGGCTCGCGGCCAGCGGCGCGGCGGGCGGGCTGCTGGGCCTGCTGGTCGGCGGCGGAAAGAAGAAGAGCGGGCTGAACCGCGCGCTCACCCATGGCGGCGCCGCGTTGCTCGGTGCCCTGGCCAGCCGGGCCTACGAGAACTGGCAGAAGGGGCAGGCGCCCCACCAGTCGCCGCTGGCCACGCCGCAGGAGGCCGAGCGGGTGGAGCAGCGCTTCCTCCCCGCCGCGAAGCCGGCCTCGGACGGCCAGCCCTTCGAACTGGCGCTCATCCGCGCCATGATCGCCGCCGCCAAGGCGGACGGGCATATCGACGCGGAGGAACAGCGCCGGATCTTCGCGAAGGTGGATGAGGCCGGGCTGGATGCCGAGGCCAAGGGCTTCGTCTTCGACGCGCTGGCCGCGCCGGCCGGCGTCTCGGAGGTCGCAGCCTCCGCCAGCACGCCGGAACAGGCGGCGGAGCTCTATCTCGCCTCCCGCCTCGCCGTGGACCCGGACCAGCCGGCGGAACGCGCCTATCTGGAGGCGCTGGCCCACCGGCTGAAGCTGCCGGAGGGCCTGGCGGCGCATCTGGACCGCCAAGCGGAAGGCACGGCGGAAGGCTGAGCCTCCCGCCCGCGCCTCAGCCCTCCACGCCCTTCGGCATCCCCATCTCCACCAGCCGCGCATACATGGCGGAGCCATAGGGGATCGAGGCGTCGTCGAACCTGTAGCCCGGGTGGTGCGGCGAGAAGCCTTCCTCGCCGTTACCCACGTTCAGATAGGCGCCCGGCACCTTCTCCAGCATGAAGGAGAAGTCCTCCGACCCCATCACCGGCGGCTTGCCCACGGTCAGCCTCTCCTCGCCGACCAGGTCCTTCGCGGCCGCGATCACGCTGTCCACATGCTCCGCCGTGTTGACCGTGGGGGCGAAGATCAGCCGCCACTCCACGCTCGCCGTGGCGCCGAAGCCTGTGGCGATGCCGTCGGACAGCCGGCGCATCGCCTCCTCGATCTGCTGGCCCACCTCGCGCGAGAAGAAGCGCGCCGTGCCGGAGATCGTGGCGGTCTGCGGGATGACGTTGTAGGCGTCGCCCCCCTGCACCTTGGTCACGCTCACCACCGCCTGCTCGCGCGGCGAAAGGTTGCGCGAGACAATGGACTGCAGCGCGGTCGCGATGTGGCAGGCCGTCAGCACCGGGTCGATGCTGCCCTCCGGCCGCGCGCCATGCGAGCCCTTGCCGCCGATGGTGATGTCGAAGAAGGCGCCGCCCGCCATGGCCGGGCCGTTGCGCACCGCGAAGGTGCCGACCGCCATGCCGGTGTGGTTGTGCATGCCGAAGATGCGGTCGCAGGGGAAACGCTCGAACAGCTTGTCCTCCAGCATCGCCAGCGCGCCGCCGCAGCCTTCCTCGCCCGGCTGGAAGATGAAGTTCACCGTGCCGTTGAAGTTCCGCGTCTCGGCCAGATACCGCGCCGCGCCCAGCAGCATCGTGGTATGCCCGTCATGGCCGCAGGCATGCATCTTCCCCGGCACGGTGGAGGCATAGGGCAGGTCCGTCATCTCCTGCATCGGCAGCGCGTCCATGTCGGCGCGCAGGCCGATCGACTGCGCGCCGTTGCCGGAACGCAGCACGCCGACGACGCCGGTCACGCCGACGCCGCGATGCACCTCGATCCCCCATTCCTCCAGCTTCCGCGCCACGATGTCTGCGGTGCGGTGCTCCTCCAGCCCCAGCTCGGGATGCATGTGCAGGTCATGGCGAATTGCCTCCAGCTCGGGCTGGTAGGCCTTGATTCTCTCGAACGCGGTCATCGTGTCTTTTCCGGTTTCAGGCGCGCTTGATGCCCCAGAAGACGAAGAGCCCCTTCGGCACGTCGCGGAGATTGCTGCGATAGGCGGTCTTGTAGAGATACTGGCCGGTGGGCAGGAACGGCACCTCCTGGAAGGCCACGCGCTGGATGTCGCCCGCGATCCTCTTCTGGGTCTCCAGGTCCGGCGCGTCGAGCCAGGCCTCCTTCAGCCGCTCGATCTCCGGGATGTCCGGCCAGCCGAAGAAGCCGCTCCTGCCGCCGCCGCAGCGGAGCACCTGCGTCACCGCCGGGTTCACCATGTCGAGTCCGGCCCAGGTGGTGTTGAACATGCTCCAGCCGCCCTTCTCGGGGGAATCCTTGCTGGCACGGCGCTGCACCAGCGTGCCCCAGTCGGAAACGACATAGTCCACATTCATCCCGAGGCGGCGCAGCAGGTCGTTGCAGACCTCGCCCAGCGCGGCGAGGACGGGGTTGTCGCTCGGCGCCATCAGCACCACGCGCTCGCCCTTGTAGCCCGCCTCGGCCAGCTCGCGCTTCAGCGCCGCCATGTCCCGCTTGCCGGTGATCACCGACAGGTCGGTGTCGTTGGCCATCGGCGAGCCCGGGGTGAAGATGCCGATCCCCGCCTTCCACAGCGACGTGTCGGTGCCCGCGGCGGCGGTCATGAAATCCTCCTGCGACATGGCGCGCAGGACGACGCGGCGGACCGCTGCCTTGTCGAAGGGCGGGAAGAGATGGTTGAAGCAGCCGGTGCCCAGCGTGCCGAGCGGCGTGGCGACCTCCGTCCGGATGCCGCGATTGCCCTCCAGGATCGGCAGCAGGTCGTTCGGCGGGTTCTCCCACCAGTCCACCTCGCCGTTCTGCAGCGCGGCGGTGGCGGTGCCGGGGTCGGGCATCACGTTCCACTCGACGCGGTCGAAGTTCACGATCTTCGGCCCGGCGCCCCATTCCACCGTGCCGTCCCCGCGCGGCACGTAGTCCTTGTTCTTCTCATAGACCACGCGGGCGCCGACCACGCGCTCGTCGGCCTTCCAGCGGAAGGGGCCGGAGCCGATCACCTCCTTGATCTGCACCGCCGGGTCCGTTTGCGCCAGGCGCTCGGGCATGATCAGCAGCGCGGGCGGGCCGACCTTGGCCAGCGTGTCCAGCATCGCGCCGAAGGGGCGCTTGAGGCGGATCACGAAGCTGCGGTCGTCGGGCGCGCTCATCTCCTCGGTGCGGGCCATCAGCGCGCCGCCCAGCGAATCCCGCTGCGCCCAGCGGCGGATCGAGGCGATGCAGTCGCGCCCGCGCACCGGCTCGCCGTCATGGAACTTCAGCCCCTCGCGCAGGCGGAAGGTCCAGAGCTTGCCATCGTTCCCGACGGTGTGGCCCTCGACCATCTGCGGCTGCGGCTTGAGCTGCGCGTCCAGCCCGTAGAGCTGGTCCCAGATCATCAGCCCATGCGTGCGGGTGATATAGGCGGTGGTCACCACCGGATCGATCACCGTCAGATCCGCCTGCGGCACGTAGGTCAGGACACGGGAGCCGGCGGATTGCGCCAGCGACGGGCGCGGCATGACGGCGGCGGCCGCGGCCCCGGCCAGCAGGGTGCGTCGGTACATGGTTCGGGAAGCTCCACCGTAAGCAAGGGATCGAGCCCGGGACTGGCGCGGCGCCTCGGCGCTTCTGCGGCACAGGAAACACGCCCCGGAAGGAAGGGGCAAGGGGAGGCGGCCCGCGGATGCCGGGCCGGCGCCCGCCCCATGCCACCGATCTTTCCGTTGACGGCTTTCCCTCGCCGTCCTAGGCATCGTCCCGCCGCGACGGTTCCGCCGCGGCTCCAGGAGGAACGGAATCATGTCGGAGATCGCGGAAACCCGCTGATCGGAGCGCTTCGGCAGCTCCCCCCGGCCACGTCCATCGTAGCCGGTCCGATGACGGCATCGCCGCCCCGCATGAACCCTTCCCGGCAATCCCCCATGACGCCCTCCCGCCGGATCAGGCCCTTCGCCTGACCGATCCCCGCCATCCCCGCCCGCGCCGAATCCGGCATGGGCAGGGCCGGTCCCGACCATCTCCGCACAGGCCGCCGCCACGCCGCGCCCCATGACGCGCCAGGCGACGGCGGCCGCACAGGACATGCCATGCAGGTCACTCTCTCCGCCGGGCGCCGCAAGGCCGCGACCGGCTTCATTCTCGTCACCGCCATGCTCGACATCATGGCGATGGGCATCGTCATCCCCGTCCTGCCGGTGCTGATCGAGGAGTTCTCCGGCTCCAATGCCCGGGCCGGGATCGTCAACGGGCTCTTCGTCACGCTCTGGGCGGGGATGCAGTTCCTGGCCTCGCCGCTGATCGGCTCGCTCTCCGACCGCTACGGGCGGCGGCCCACCATCCTGGTCTCGGCGGCCGGGCTGGCGGCGGACTACGTGCTGATGGCCCTGGCGCCCAGCCTCTGGTGGCTGGCGCTCGGCCGGCTCATCGCGGGGGTCACCTCGGCCAGCTTCACCACCGTCTATGCCTACATGGCCGACGTCACCGCGCCGGAAGGGCGGGCCCGCGCCTATGGCCTGATCGGCAGCGCCTTCAGCGCCGGCTTCGTCGCCGGGCCGCTGCTGGGCGGGGTGCTGGGCGACATCTCGCCGCGCATGCCCTTCTGGGTGGCGGGGGGCCTGAGCGGCGTCGCCTTCCTCTACGGCCTGCTGGTCCTGCCGGAATCCCTGCCGCCGGAGCGGCGCATGGCCTTCTCCTGGCGCCGCGCCAACCCCTTCGGGGCGCTGCGCCTGCTGCGCTCGAAGGCGGAGCTCACGGGCCTCGCCTGCGTCACCTTCCTCCTGCATTTCGGGCACACCGTCTTCCTGGCGGTCTTCGTGCTCTATGCCGGGGAACGCTACGGCTGGGGTCCCTGGCAGGTCGGGCTGCTGCTGGCCGCGGTCGGCGCGCTGGACATGGTGGTGCAGGGGCTGGTGGTGGGGCCGGTGGTCCGCCGCCTCGGCGACCACAGGACCATGGTGATCGGCCTGTTCTGCGGCACGGTGGGCGTGGCGGGCATGGGGCTCGCCCCCACGGGCACGCTCTTCGCCCTGACCCTGCTGCCCAACGCCTTCTGGGCCCTGGCCATGCCGACCCTGCAATCGCTGATGACCCGGCAGGTCTTGGAGTCGCAGCAGGGGCAGCTCCAGGGCGCGGTGATGAGCGTGGTCAGCATCGCCGGGATCGTGGCGCCGCTCTTCTTCGGGGGCATCTACGCCGCCACGGTGGAAGAAGGCTCGGCACTGCCCTGGCCCGGCCTGTCCTTCCTGATCGCCGCCCTGCTGCTGCTGGCGGCGGCGCTGCTCGGCTGGCGGCTCGGCCGGCGCCCTGCCCTCGCGGCGCCCTGAGGCTCGGACGGGGGCCGGGAGTTGGCAGCCCCCCTTGCCCCCGGCCGCGCCGCCCGGCAGGAAAGCGCCATGAGGAGCCCAGCTAAACTTCCGCCGGCCGCCGCCGCCCGGTCCCGGCTGCTGGAAGACCAGGCGATGCTGCGCGCCCGCTTCATGCGGGCACGGCTGGCCGAGGTCTCGGCCCGCTTCGAGCCGGCCTTCCGCAACCTGCTGCTGGCCCGCCTGAAGGAGGCCTCGGCCCGGGATTCGCGCTTCGCGGACCTGGCGGCCCGCCTGCTGCACCTGCCGTCGCGCCCCGGCCCGCATCTCTGACACGGCGAAAGGCGCGGCGCCGTCCTTCAAGTCTGTGCCAGGGAAGCGCGGCGCCATTCTTCAAGTCTGTGCGGCCCGGGGGATGACGTCTAAGCCTCCCCGAAAGTGACTTTCGAGGAAGGCCGCCCATGCCACGGAAACTGCCGCTGCTCCTGTCCTGCTCGCTGCTCGCCCTGGCGGCGGCGGGGCGTGCCGGGGCGGCGGAACTGCCGGTTCGCGCCGTGACGCTGTCCTCCGCCGGGATCGCGCAATACGAGCGCACCGGGCGGCTGGAGGCCGGGGAGGGGGTTTCCTTCCGCGTCCCGGTCGATTCCGTCGACGACCTGCTCAAGAGCCTCGCCGTCTCCGACCCGGCCGGGCGCGTCCTGGGCATCCGCCTGCCGGCGCGCGACCTGGCGGAGGCGGCGCTGCGCGGCCTGCCGCTGCGGCCTGAGGATTTCGCCGGGCGCGCGGCGCTGCTGAACGCCCTGCGCGGGCAGGAGGTCACGGTGGGCGAGCTCGCCGGCCGCCTCGCCGGGGCGAGCGAGGACGAAAAGGGCCTGCACGTCTCCCTGGTGACGGAGAAGGGCATCGCCGGCGCCACGGTCGGGGAGGGGGTGGAGGTCACGCTGCGCGACACCGCCCTGGCCGCCC